>CAZCLD010000001.1:0-38957 GCA_964499425.1 uncultured Candidatus Peribacteria bacterium
CTTTGACTGAGCATCTTTCTGCATACGTTCCTGGACCCTTTTCTCTGCACCAGCTGCCTTTGACGTAAAATCATCGTTGCGATCGCCAAAACTCTCCATGCCCCTATAAATGAATTGTCGTTTTCCTCCAAAAGTCATTCTAATGCTTCTAATTGTTTAAGAATGGCATCACCCTCCGCTTGATCTGCAGCTTCCTCCTTGCCGATGGCTTCTTTTTCGCTTTTCTTAACAGTTTCTCTCATCGCCTGTATGTATTTTTTGTTTATTTCTGATTTAGCCATTTTGTTCTTTTCGGCTAATGCGTCTATATCTTGTTTTTCTTTTGTCAAAATTGCCTCAAGCTCGACCAATCTGGCTTCAGGTAGGTAATCTACTAGCTTTAGATAAAGCTTCCTTTGCTTAGCGTCCAAGCTGCCGCTATTTTTTATTTTTTCTTTTAGTTTTTCCCTCATATATGCGCAAAAATATCCCCTGATTATAGCATTTTTAGAGGTATTTAACAATGGTGTCCCCGGCAGGAATCGAACCTGCATCTAAGGTTTAGGAAACCTTTGTTCTATCCGTTGAACTACGGGGACAAGGATAGAACTTAAGCCTTATTTAAAACAATATACTGCATTTTGTCAGTTGGAAGGTCAGAACTAGACTTTATTTCAAATTTATCCACGCTTTCTACCTTATCTGCACCGATTTCCTTTAGAGAAGCCGCGGGTGAATTATTACCCATAGGTATAACTGCACGTGGCTCAATAGCTTCGATTATTTCCATGGCTTTTTTTGAGTCCAGGTTAGCTCCTTCTCCAACTTTGATCATCAAAACGTCTGTATCCCCGATATCAGCCACCATTTCACTTGTTAATGCGTGTCCTAGCTCCCCCAAATGGCAAAACTTCACCTTTCCAAATTGAAAACAAAATATCAGAGTGTTATCTGCTTTGGTCTTTCCTTCCTTCGATTTTGCCTTTGTCCAAGCCTCTAAAGCGTTGATTGGTATATCCTTGATTTCATATTCACCAGGCCAGTTAAAAATCTTGTTATCCCCTTGTACTTCTGATGCTTCCTCTCCAATAGAGTTTAAAACGATGTCGCCTTTTAAGTTGCCGGCTTTTTTGTGAGGATTAATCACTAATGATTTCTTTTTTCCTCGCACAGTGAAACAAGTGTTGTCATGCCATAATATTTCCATGATTTGTTGGATTATTTTTTACCAGGAAGCAAATTATACAGCCATCCTACTAAAAATCCACCTATAAATGCGTCAACAAAACCTACTACAGCGCCTGCTAGTACACCTCCTAATGAAGTGTGGTCATACCAAGGATAAGCGTTTTCAAGCAGCTCGAGAACCATGGTTCCCTTCTCAGGTGCGTCGAAAAGTTTACCTGCGAGCCATGGATATACGCTAAGCAATAAAAGCGCAACGGCCCAGAGTAATCCGAGTGTTAGACCAAGTTTTTTTGGACTTAGTTTCATAGGGTAGAGGTTAATGATTGTTCTAAGCATACTAAAATTGTACTTTCCAATCAAGTTTGATAATATGCGCGCGATGTCGAAAATAAAAAAAATTAAAGCAAGAGAAGTCCTTGATTCTCGGGGGAATCCTACTGTAGAGGTGGAAGTATTCACTGAGAAGGGTTTTGGACGTGCGATTGTGCCAAGTGGAGCTTCTACAGGTGTGCACGAAGCTGTTGAGCTGCGTGATGGTGATAAATCTCGATATGGAGGCAAAGGTGTCTTAGAAGCGGTATCTAATGCTGAAGGTGAGTTATCTGACAGCGTTGTGGGGATGGACAGCGAAGATCAGGAAGGTATTGATAAGAAGATGATTGATCTAGATGGAACAGAAAATAAGGGGCGCCTTGGAGCGAATGCTATTTTGGCTATTTCTATGGCTTGTGCTCATGCCAGTGCCTCTGAAAAGGGCGAGTTTTTGTTTGAATATTTGAATCCTGAGGCGCGAGTTCTCCCTTTACCTATGATGAATATAATGAATGGTGGTCAGCATGCTGATAGTGGCCTGGATATCCAGGAATTTATGGTGCTGCCAGTGGGGGCAGATAGTTTTAAACAGGCTCTTCGAATGGGTGCTGAGATATTTCATTCTTTGAAAGGGATTCTCAAAAGTAAGGGACTATCCACATCGGTTGGGGATGAAGGTGGTTTTGCTCCGAATCTTCCCCATAACGAAGCGGCTTTAGATTATGTTGTTGAAGCCATTGAAGGTGCGGGTTATGAACCCTGGAAAGAAGTGATGATTGCGTTGGATGTGGCGGCAAGTGAATTTTATGAGGATGGTGTTTATAAAATTAAGGTAGATGGTAAGGCGCAAGAGCTTTCAAGTGGTGAATTGTCCGCTTATTACGACGTTTTACTTCGCAAATATCCAATTATTTCGGTTGAAGATTCTCATAGTCAAGATGACTGGGAAGGTTTTTCCAAAATGCTTGAAACCACGGGAGGGACAATCCAAATAATGGGCGATGATTTACTTGTTACCAATGTTAAGCGCTTACAGAAAGGCATAGATGAAAAGGCGTGTAATTCTATCTTAATTAAATTGAATCAAATTGGATCTATCACTGAAACAAAAGCTGCAATAGAGATGGCAAAGAAGGCTAATTGGACTTGTGTTGTTTCGCATAGAAGTGGTGAGACTGAGGACACTACAATTGCTGATTTCGTTGTTGCGATGGAAACAGGTCAAATCAAAACTGGATCATTGTCGAGGACTGATAGGATCTGTAAATACAATCAACTACTCAGGATTGAGGAAAAGCTTGGTGATAAGGCCGATTTCATTGGAGGAAGAGCATTTTATAATTTAGAGGAAGGCTATGCTGAAGCACATAAAGAAATCTCTGGCTAAGTCCCTTTTACCGAGAAGACAGCCTAATTCACATAAAGGACAAAATGGGCGAGTGCTTATTGTTGGTGGTAGCATTGATTATTATGGTGCACCTTTGTTGGCCGGGTTGGGCGCTTTAAATAGTGGGGCTGATTTGGTTTATTTGTATGTTCCAGAGTGTAATTTCGATGTTAGTCGTAGCCTTTATCCGGATTTCATAGTCAGAAAATATAGTGGGGAATATCTGAGTGAACGAGATGCGGGAGCCATCATCGAATTTGGTAAAGAGAAGTGTGATAGCGTTTTGATCGGCCCTGGTTTGGGAGATCGTGAGCAGACTGTTGATGCCGTTTTGGAAATTGTGAAAGAGCTACATATACCTACGGTTTTGGATGCTGACGGTATTTCCGTTCTCAAGAAAATATCAAAATTTCCTTTGCAGCAGCCAATTGTTGTGACGCCCCATCAAAATGAGTTTCGCAATTTAGTGGATCGAGATGTAATTGTGAAAGAAGAAGACCCCAAGTCGATTGTGCTACTGCGTTCTATTGCCATGGATTTGCATATTAATATTCTTTTGAAGGGTCCTACTGATTATATCTCCTCTCATGAGGGGCATGTTGAAGTCAATAGGACTGGCAATGCTGGCATGACAGTTGGTGGTAGTGGAGATGTTTTGGCCGGAGTTGCTGCAACTTTTTTGGCTCAGGGGCTGGAGGGCTATGATGCTGCAAGGGCAGCTGCATATTATACTGGCCGGGGGGGGATTTATTGCAAAAACAAGAAGGAACTTTGTATTCTGCTGGAGATCTAGCGATGATAATTTCTTATGCAATTCCTAAGGTTTGATATTTTTGGTGATAAGGTATTGCATGGGATGTCTCTTCGTTCTGGGGGAGTAAGCGAGGGGGTTTTTGGAAGTTTGAATATGGGGCTTATTGTTGGGGATAGTGATAAAAATGTGGCTGAAAATTATCGTCGTTTTTGTGATGGTATGGACGTTCCGATGGATAAATTGTGTGTTGCACATCAGGAACATACTGATAAAGTAATGCGCGTTGATGAAGGGGTTGGTTTTGATAAGCCGTTCAGCGGGGTTGATGGGTTTATGACTGATCGGAAGGGCGTGCCCCTTGTTGTGCGCTTTGCTGATTGTCAGGGTGTGCTTTATTTTGATCCGGTTCGGCGAGTTGTGGCCGCTGTCCACGCTGGTTGGCGTGGGAATACCAAAAATATTATTGGGAAAGCTGTTAAGAAAATGGGGCGTGAATATGGAAGTGATCCTGCGGATATATTAGTTGGTGTTGGCCCTTCGCTTTGTCCTAATTGTGCAGAATTCAGTGATCCCAACAGTGAATTGCCAGAGTTCATGCATAAATATATTAATGGAAGGCACGTTGATTTATGGCAATGTGCTTATGATCAATTGGTGATTGAGGGTGTGAAGCCGGAGCATATTGAGATAATGAGACGATGTACGGTTTGTGAAAATGATAAATTCTTCTCCTTCAGAGTGGCAAAGCAAGAAGGATTTGATAAGAGTGGGCATATGGCAGGAATGATAATGCTATGAAATCAATTTCAACCCGAAAAATACCAAGCAGAAAGCTAGAAATTTTGTTATTACCCTTACGTGTGTGGGGTTTAGCCAGTGCTTGATTTGGTTTGCCAGGAGGACCAAGAGTATTTTCGTTCCAATTAGTCCTCCAACGAAACTGGTCCAGAGCGGGATTGCTCCAGAAATTCCCTCTGAATTGATTTGTAGAACGATTGGTGGAGCTAGGATGGTGAACCAGAAAATATATGGATGTGGATTTACAAAGTCTAGAATTAGACTTTTCTGGAATGGCCTGGATGATGTTTTGAAATCGAGTTCTCCTGATGACTGCCATTCTTGAATGCCCATGATCAGCAGGATTGCTGCACCTGCGTAGGTTATTAGTTCTAGAAGTGAATCAATTTGACTACCCAAAAGCAAAAGCCCCACCGCCAGAGGAGCTAAGATGAGATTACTAAATAACATGGCGAAGGGTATTTTGATGCCACTCCTCCATCCATGCTTAAAGGTTTCTCCAAGGAGGAGAGCTGTGATCGGTCCTGGCGTAAGCCCACCGATTATTCCGAGGATGAGAAAATCCAAAATATTCATGATTTTGGCTTTATTTTGCCGAGAATTTCCGTATAGTCAATGTGCCGTGACACAATGACAACATGAAATTCCTAGCTAAGGAACTGGCAAAATTGGGGTTATCAATCTTAGAAGCAGAGGTATACCTAGGCTTGCTCCAGCGTAAGCTAACTACTGCTGGTGCTTTGTCAAAACATATCGGCATGAAGAGGAGCACTGTGTATACAGTGTTGGATACGCTTGTACAAAAAGGACTTGTAAGTACTACTCAAGTAGATGCAGTAAAAAATTATCGAGCTGAGTCACCAGATAGAATTGGTGATTTCCTGCGGAAACAGAAAGAGGAGCTTGCTCTCAAAGAAGGGATCTTTTACAGCTTAGCTGAAGATCTAGATTTATTGCACAAGAGCAATACAATCGCCCCAAAGATTACCATCTATGAAGGACGAAAGGGCGTAAACACCCTTCTGATGCGTAATTTAGATGATAAGCCTAAAGAAGTCCTCGTCATTGGAGAGCATATGAAAGGGAAGGATCACATTTCACAGTACACCAATCGGCGTATTGAAATGGGTGTGCCGACTCGAGTAATAACTTCGGGGAGTGATGTCATCAGAAAGATGATGAAAGATGATGATGTTTCGCATAGAAAAACATACCTTCTTGATCAAAAGTATAAATTCCCAGCAAGCATCCATATTTACGATCAATCGATAGCAATTTTCACATATACCGGAAATGACCCCGTAGGTGTCCATATTGAAAATGCAGATATCAGCAAAACTCTTACGATGGTTTTTGAACTTTTGGAGGAAGGTATTTAGATTGCTCTTCAAACCACTTTTGCATTTCTTTGTTCGAGATTTTGCGGTTTTTCATGATAATCTTGCGTTTTTTGAGGGCTCGAGGAAGTTGCCGCAGATATGTCAAATAGCTTTTCCAAAGGTAAGGCTCTTTAATTGTGATGTAGACGGCTGTGGCTAATTTCTTGAGGGCAAGTGGTCCGAAGTTTCGTATAGAATGTCCCCAAAGCTTATTTTTGCTTTCCATCAGATGTTGATTCTTGAATGAATAGTGCTTTTGGAATTTGCTCAGTTTCTTGCGGTTCTCGAGGACTTCTTTATTAAAAAAACGGCGATGAACCCCTGTTCCACGTCCGTGATAGGCAATTGCTGGGGGATAATAGAGATTCTTCCATCCATATAGAAGGAATCTCCAAGATATATCTACATCTTCTTTATACATGAAAAAATCCTCGTCCATATATTCGTCCATAAGCTTTATATCCTCTAGAGCTTCGCGACGGTAAAGTGGACAGGCGCCAGAAACACCGAAGACTTCGCATTCCTTGTTAAATTGACCCTCGTCGATAAGTCCCTGCCCGTCATCTATGATGCGTCGATTTTTGTAGGCCAAAAGACCTACAGTATCAATAATGTTAGTTGGTTTTTCGCGGTCAAAATCATATTTGTACACTTTACCCGTTATCGCAGCGATTTTGGGGTCTCGATTTATTCGTTCGGTGATTTTTTCGAAATAGGTCGGAGTGTATCTTATGTCTGGATTAGTTATGACAGCGTAGTCGGCCTTTTGTTCGCCTTCTATAGCCATTTTTATTCCCTGATTAGCAGCTTTAGCGTATCCAAGATTATCTTTGTTTGCGACTATTTTGAGGTTTCCGAGGTGGCTGTATTTTTCGCGGACCAACTCAAGCCCACTTTTATCTGGAGAATTATTGTCGATAAAGATGACTTCTATGTTTTCATGGGTTTGGCATAATATCGACTCGAAGCAGCCCTCCAGGTAGTGTGGAGTATTGTAATGAATAATTATGATAGATATTTTGGACTGATTTTGCTGCATATTTTCCTTGTTTCAAAAAGGTGGAGACAGTATAGTTGGTGTCAGTTAATATGAAAAGCTATTTATTTACATCAGAATCGGTTACAGAAGGGCATCCTGACAAGATTGCTGACCTAATTTCTGACGCTATCTTGGATGATTTGCTTAAACAAGATCCAAATAGTCGTGTTGCTTGCGAAACTATGGTTTCAACAGGCTTGGTTTTTGTTTCTGGAGAAATTAAAACTAAGGCATATAGTCATATTCCTAAGATTGTGAGAAAAACTATAAAGGATATTGGTTATGATGATGCGGATTATGGTTTTGATTATCGTGGTTGCAGTGTAGTTACTGCGATAGATGAGCAGAGCCCTGACATCGCTATGGGCGTTGATCCAGGTGGTGCGGGTGATCAAGGAATGATGTTTGGATTTGCGTGTAATGAGACGCCTGAGCTTATGCCTTTGCCGATTATGCTAGCCCATAAAATGGCTATGCGATTAGCGCAAGTTCGAAAAAAGGGCATACTCAAATATCTTCGGCCTGATGGGAAAACTCAGGTGACCGTTGAATATGAAGAATATAAGCCAGTGAGGGTGGATACCGTTGTGGTTTCGACTCAACATGGGCCTAAGGTGAGCCAAGCTAAGATTAAAAATGACATGATTAAGCACGTAATTAAGCCGATTTGTGAGAAATATCTAGATAGTCGAACTAAATTTCACATCAATCCGACTGGCAGGTTTATAATTGGGGGGCCACCTGGTGATTGTGGGCTTACAGGACGTAAAATCATTGTGGATACGTACGGAGGCATGGGGCACCATGGTGGAGGATGTTTTTCTGGAAAAGATTGTACGAAAGTTGATCGAAGTGGAGCCTATATGGCCCGTTATGCAGCCAAAAATGTGGTTGCTGCTCGCTTGGCAGATAGATGCGAATTGCAATTGGCATATGCAATAGGTGTTGCTAAGCCGGTGTCGATTCATGTGAATACTTTTGGGACTGGCAAGGTTAGCGCTGATGAATTGGTAAAATTGTTAAATAAGCACTTTGACTTCTCACCAAAAGGAATGATCCGAACTTTGAAACTGAGACGGCCCATTTTCAAAAATACGGCCGTTTATGGCCATTTTGGGAGAAAAGGCGAGTATTTTCCTTGGGAGAAGACCGACAAGGCCCTAGCGCTAAAAAAAGACTATGAAAAACTATAAGATTAGGGATATTCGGCTTGCTGCTGCGGGTCTTCGCAATATTGAGCTAGCAGAGGGGCAGATGGGTGCTTTGATGGAGGTTCGCAAGAAAATGGCTAAGAATAAACCTTTCAAGGGTCTTCGGATTGCACTTGCCCTGCATGTGACCAAAGAAACTGCTGTTTTGGTGCGAACTCTCGTTGCTGGTGGCGCCAAGGTTTGGATCACTGGCTGTAATCCCCTTTCTACCCAAGATGATATTGCTGCCGCGCTTGCTAAGGAAGGTGTGCATGTTTTTGGGCATAAGGGAGAGACCTCTCGTGAATATTACCGATTCCTGCGTAATGTGATTGAATCTAAGCCCCACATAACTATTGATGATGGCTGTGACCTGGTTACTGAGATCCACAAAAATTACCCCAAACTGATTGATGGCATTATTGGTGGCTGTGAAGAAACAACTACGGGGATTATCCGGTTACACGCGATGGCGAAAGATGGTGCTCTTAATTACCCAATAATCGCTGTTAATGAGAATATGACTAAGCACCTGATGGATAACTACTATGGGACCGGCCAATCTACTCTTGATGGGGTTATGAGGGCGTGTAATTTTATGTTTGCAGGTAAGACTGTGGTTGTTGGGGGTTATGGCTCTTGTGGGAAGGGAGTTGCAATGAGAGCGCGAGGCATGGGATCACGCGTGATCGTGACTGAGGTAAAGCCATTTCGAGCCCTACAAGCCGTGATGGATGGGCATGAGGTTATGACTATGAGGGAAGCAGCTTCTTTTGGTGACTTGTTTGTAACTGTAACTGGAGATATCAACGTAATTGGGCCTAAGCATGTTCGCTACATGAAAGATGGTGCAATTTTGGCCAATAGTGGTCATTTTGATTGTGAAATTGATTTGAAGGGGATAAATAAGATGGCTCGTAAACATCGTTCAGTACGACCTTTTATGGAGGAGTATATGATTGGGAAAAGGCGGATTTATGTTCTTGGGGAGGGCAGATTGATTAATCTAGCTGCTGCTGAAGGTCATCCTAGTGATGTAATGAGTTTGAGCTTTTGTGGGCAAGCTCTTGCTTGCGAGTATTTGGTTAAGAATCAGGGCCAACTTGCCAATGGTGTGCATAATTTACCTGAAAAGATTGATACTTATATTTCGGAGTTGCAGCTTAAATCTATGAATGTGAAGATTGATAAGCTGACACCTGAACAGAAGAAGTATTTAGCGAGTTGGGAGGTAGGGACTTAGTAATTTTCAATTTCGTTTATTTTTCAAGGGTGCCCCGCTTAAGTTAGGGCGCCTAAGCGAGGCTTTGAGGACATTTCATTTGACCGACTGATCGGCCTAAGCTTTTTTTATGTCTCAAAAGAGTTATATCAACAAAAGATTAAATTTCTGTTAAATATTCTTAAATTTTTTCTAAAGTCTGGAATATAAAAAAAGGCCCGCCGGTTGGGCGAGCCTTTTAAGGTTTACTATTTAATTATCGTCCTATTACTCAGCGATTATCAGAGAGACAATCTTTGCAACTTCCCCTCTCGTAATGCTCCTGTCTGGACCGAAGGTGCCGTCTGAATAGCCTCCTACGATTTCGTTGGCAGCTGCGTAATTTACATACTTAGCGTACCAAATGTCACCGTCCACATCCGGGAAGTCTGCTGCATCTGCTGTTAGGCTTACCCCTGCTGCTTCTAGTAATAGTTTAAGTGCTTCAGCTCTATTTATCTCAGTGTCTGGCTTGAATGTGCCATCTTCATAGCCACCTACTACTTCGGCTGCTTTTGCAGCTTCAACGTATTTGCTTGACCAGTGTTCACTCATATCTGAGAATGAGCCTGTAGTGCTTACCATGTCCAAATCAAACGCACCTACAACAATCTTTGTAAATTCTGCTCTTGTTACAGCGTCATCTGGTGCGTAGTGAGTTTCATCTTTACCAGAAACAATTTCCTTAGCGTATAGATCTGACACATAGTCTTTTGCCCAGTGATTTGCTGTATCTACAAATGGTGCGTCTTCAACCTCAACCTCAACCTCCTCCTCTTCTTCCTCCTCTTCCTCCTCCTCAACTACTTCTTCTGGCTCTTCCTCTAGAATTATGAAGTCAGAAAATGATGACAATGTACATTTCGCAAGGTAATTGTCTCCTGAAGCGACCACTTCACAGGTTCCTTTTTCTGTTAGAGTCTCTTCGCCGGTTTCTGCATCTACGGTGCGTTCGTTGATTTTGAATACATTTCCAAGAGTAATGCTGTCAGATAATTTTATGTACACTGTTACTGGTTTGTCTGTTGTGATTTTTGTATCAGCGCTACCAATACTTACTACCTCACTAGCCGCTGTCTTTCCTTCTTCAGGAACAACTACCGGTTGCTCCGCAAGAGGTGTCGGTGGCATGAAGGCTCCTGTATATGCAGTTGCTTCTCCTCCCTCTTCTGTCGCTGGAGTACTAAATGTCGTTTCTGCCTGTACAGTAGCGTAGCTAACCTCTTCTTCTCCTTGCAGAGTAGTTTCCTCAGCTACTTTTCCAGTTTCATCCGGAGTAACTGCCCCTATGGTATCCTCGGGCGCTACCACTTCTTCCGGTGGTGCTACGTATGGCAAATCACCACAGGCTAATATTGTCGTTAGATCGTCCGCTGATGTGTGTATGTTTAGATATTGTTCGGTTGCTTTTAACTCTGCGATGGTTACTTCCAGCTCTGTGGTTGATGCACCAGTTACCGTTACTACACCTTCATCGTCCGTTGAAGATGTATTTGTGACATCCGTCAATGAATAGGTTATCTCACCCTCTGAACCACATGTTCCTCCGTAGATGTGTGCTGGTTGTGCTACGTCTGCTGTACCTCCTGTTAGGGCTAGTACAACTGTGGTTGTGCCGTCCAACTCTGTTAGTGTTGCTGTTCCTGATTGCCCGGATTCTCCTACGGCAGCCAGAGTTACTTCAGCAGTTGCCGTTGGCTCTGGCACCGGTGGTTCTGCAATTGTAGCTGTTAACATTTCGGTGTTTGTCCCTGGATTGTTGTTTGTATCTACTGGTCTGAGAATATATTTAACCACATCTCCAACTGACACATCAGGATCCGTCCATGTCTCTGTTCCTTCAGCTATTATTATTACAGGAGTTCCATTTACCGGATCATTACCCACTCCTTTTAATACCTCTATCTCTTTTAGATCTGTATCTGTTGGATCTGTCCATGTCAAAACTCCCTGATCACTTACGGCAAATGCTGTAGGTGCAACTGGGCCGGTTTTATCATTACCTGCTGCACTTGAGGCAACTAATATTTCCATTGTTTGACTATCTGTAGCTGTTCTAAGAGTTCCATAGTTGGCTCCTGCAATCTCTAGCCCAAGACCAGCTGCTGTTGTTTCTTGAGTAAACTCTGCTAACAAAGCTCCTGTAACGGTTATGTCGTCTCCTATTTCAAAAGCTGCCTGTACCGGGATAATCATTACTTTACACTCAGCCCCGGACGCCATAGTACATGCTGACCCGTCTGCCATTGAAAAAGTGACAGTTACTGTACAATCACTTGCGTCTGCCGTGCAGGCACCGCCAGCTGCCTTTGTGATGTGGTCCTCGTCCGATCCATTTACAAGAATTGATGCGTCGCTAGAGTCCCACTGCATATACATGGTAGGGGGAATTACAATTCTAATATCATCAGTCACATTAATGGATGGAGCTGTTGCGTTTTCTGTAATTGTCATTACCCAATCTACAGGCTGGGCTGACATACCGGTGTAGAAGGTTTGCGCAGCAGCCGAAGCAAACGTGGGCGCCCCTCCTATTGTCACATTCGCTCCTGTTGTAGCTGTTGATATTGTACCTAGGTTGGCTCCCGCTACCTCTAATTCTATACTATCTGTAACGACTACTGATCCCACTTCAAAATTTACTCCTGAAAAGGTCACTGAATCCCCTACTTCATCAAAATCTGCTGTCACTGGTATCACTAATGTCTTATCTGCTCCACCTGCAGGGTTTGCTACATAACTATCAACGGTTAATGTAATCTCCGCTCCACTAATTACTCCAAAGTGGGTTAAACAGGGAGTAGTAGTTGCCCCTGCATCTGTACATACTACACCCACGTCTGCATCGTCCCATGTCAGCCCTACTCCTGTGGCTCCGGGAAGTGTGAGTCTTATGTCTTCGTCTGTATTTATCTTGATAGCAGTTCCTTCCGCTATTGTTATCGCCCCCATAGCTGTGTCTGCCTGATTTACTGAAAATACTTGCGCTGTTGCCGAAATAGTTGGAGCTCCCACAGTTATGTCTCCAGTACCTGCCAAAAAAGTACCTGAAGCGTAAGTTGCATTATCTACCGCCCATTCCAAGGTATCAGCTGTCGCTCCGGCTGTAAAACTACTAACTTTGAGACCAGTAATTTGCACATTTTCTCCAGAATCAAAATTGGTTGTAACATCAAATGTAACACCCGTAGTCCCTACATATGTAGGCGTTGTAGAAGTCACCCCATTGCCGGACTGTGTAATACCAACCGTTGTTACTGATGTATCCCATTCCATATTCAATCCAGCCGGAATCTTAACATGGATATCATTTGCAGCTGTGATCTCAGTTCCACTATCGGTAATAGTTAGCGTCGTCCCTAGGAGTGTTGCAGCCTGATTAACAGCATAGTTTGCATCCCCACTCAATACTAGTGAACCATTCGGCGCTGCTGCAAATGTCGATGCTGATAATACCGAAAATGCTCCTACTCCCACTATTAGTAGAAATAGTTTTTTCGTTAGTAAATTAAACGTCTTTTTCATAGATTTTTGATTAGTGAATAAAGGGTTTAAATATGTCTATATATGATAAGGGTATCGTTTGAGATTATATCAACACACTCCTGTTTATTCAAACCATATCCGACTTGGGAAGTCATTTTTTCTAGACGTATCCGAGGAATGTTTTGTTACAAATTTGCGATTTCTATTTCCCTACATATGTCGTCATATAGCCCATTTAGGCATGAGAATGAATAGGTTTTTCCATTATTCTCAATGTAATAGTAATCCACATTTTCTCCTAATGCCTCATTTAAGGCCCTTATCCTTGTGGCATCCATCTTGTTGAACTCCATCTCCTCCCTCTCAATTATTTCGATATTTGCATCGCTTAAAGTAGCTTCTAGCCCTTTTTCAGATACATTTATCACAAAATACGGTACAGGCTGGTCTTTGAAATGATAGATGGTCAAAGAATTCCCTGCTTCTTCAACGGTGAATGTTTCTGGTAAATCGAGGGTGATCCCCAATTGATCACTCTTGTATTCCTCGTTTATATCTACAGTCGGCCCACTATCGCCCAAACATCCTGAAAGGCCTATTAGTAAAGCAAATATCCCTGTTGTTATAAGTGTTTTTTTCATGATTAGTATGTTAAAAAATGAATTACTCCTTCTCGTCATAAGTAAGTTCTAGATAAACCAAGGCTCCATTAGACTTTTCGCCCGCTGCATAGATTTTTTCTTGATTCCAGAATAACCTGTCTAGACGAACAAATTGCTCAATTAGAGTCTGATTCACTTTTAGTTGCCATTCTCCTGAATTCCCTTTAATTATGTATACAAGATTGCCATAATCATCCAAATAAAAATCGTTTACTTGTACTCCTGAGTCGTAGTCGCCTTCTTCCCCTAAAAACCTCAATGAAGTGCCGCCATCACTCGTCATGTATGAGACAACTATGTCGCCACGAAGATTTGTCTCAATGCCCCTAATCATCCCTGCTATAGGATAATCCCCCTTATCAGACATGACCTTCCATTGGGCGGTGCTTTCGTCAAATGCGCTAAATGCGTATCCCTTCTTGCCTGCGACCAAATGACTGAATTCCTTGTAGTTGCCCTCTATTTCAGTCGATTTGCCTCCTTTTACTATGAGCAATTTGCCTTCGCTGTCTTTTGCTAAGAATACAGGGTTCCCTTTATAATCTATTGCATATTCATAAATATTCGCATATTGATCCGATGTAAAACCATCATATTCTAGCTGCCACCCGCCATCTAAACCATCCTTAAAGAGATATGCAACCGTGCCATCCTGATCAAATCCAATATCGTTGATTATATTGTGTTCAGCTATTTTTACAGGTTCATTGTTCTCTTCTCTGTAAAGTATGTCATTTTCATCCTCCTCGGCAATAAAATATGTTGTTTCATCAGAATTCACTTTTACCATTCCAATTTTTCCCTCATAAATTTCTATATGCTTTTTGAATAACCACTGAGTATCCAGTGTTCCAGCCTTGAAAATTACTTCCTTCCCACTTAATGGGATTATTTCATCAATAGAATCAAAATTAGGGGAATCAAACTCGTAGCCTTCTCCGAGATACTTTAGTATTACAGTGTTTTCCCAGCCTTCTGCTGCGCTGTAATATTTAAATACTATCTCTCCCTCAATATTGGGCACTATATCTATTACTTTCTCGAAAAACTCGGGAAGTGTTCGTGTTTCAAGGATCAGCTTTTCACCATAGAATAGCTCCTTGTTTTGACTACCACACGCTGAAAGAAAAAGGGTGATTGATACCACGCCTATTAGTAATACCCCTTTAGTTAATTTGTTCATCTCATTTTGTTTAAAATCTAAGTGTTCCTATTCTATCGATTATTTAATTATTTTCAATAAAAAAACCGCCCCAAGAGAGGGGCGGTTTTAGTCTTAACTTAACTAAGCGTAACTGATTCTAATTATTAGTAAGTCAATGTTGGTCCACTAACAGGATATCCATCAAGATATGTGGTCGGAGTAGCATATGTTGGCTCTGTTCCTGGAGAAGGATCAGCAGCTGTATAATACCAGCTTAAACCACCTGAATTAGGCTGTCCTGCAGTACCATCAATTTTGATCTGTAGTGATTCTCCAGAAGCTTGACCTGAAGTCGCAGCTGTATCATACCAAATCTCGAATTGAGCTGATTGACCAGCGATAACCTTAGTACCTGGATTTGGCAATGTCAGCGCTTGACCTGTAATACAACTTGTCGCTGCTTGCGTTACCTTTAGTACATCATCAACGTAAAGTTTGAATGAATTATCCAATACTCCAGCATTTGTAGAATAAGATCCAGTACATTTTAGAGTAACTGATTTTATGTATAGATCTCTTGGTCCATCCGCTTTTATATCGAAGACTGCAACTTTCTGATCTGCACCAATGATTCCTGAGCTAACTGCTTCAGAAGAAAGAGAAACAACAGGCTCGGTATCGTGAAGGACTTTAACGCTTCCAACGGTACCAGCATTCCAAAGCTTAGAAATGATGTCATCAGTTGCTAGAGTCAAATCAGGATCGGTTATGTCAGTGTTAGCTGCAAAGCTTGTACCTGCTGCAAAGTTTTCATCTATCACATAGAATTCTGACATAGCACCTGCGGATTCGTCAGCAATGACGACTATTTCACCTGCAGCGTATGAGTTTGCAGAGGCTGTCGAATACTCATCTTTTTCTACAGCGCTGAATACATACATGTCGTCTGCTTCTGCTGTAAGAGTTATACCGTCAAATAGTGCATCCGGTGCTGAAGCGTTTCCTCCGGCTGCAAATGTATCCATTACTGTGTATAAACCGGTATTTGTAGCAGTAGTATCATCCACAAACCATACAATGTCTCCTTGAGTCCAAGCATTTTCAAGATCGTCTGCGTCCTCATCTGCAATTGCTGTTCCACCAGTTTTTATCCTTGTAATTCTGTCACCTTCTGCCAATGCATGAGCTGCAGCATCTTCCCCCTCACAAGACATAGTGATGTTATCGCCATCGTCAATAGTATTAATCGTAACAGCTGAAGTGATAACACATAAACCATTACTTGTATCTGCATCCTCAAGATTTAAGTAGTAGATCAAGTCTCCTACAGCATAGGCTGGATTACCATTACTTGCTGCTGCTGGGACTAGCCATTTATCTACTACAGGTAACTTAGCGATGTAGTCTGTAGCTAGGATTGGCATTGCTAGTTCCATCTCCCCATTCTCCAATACTCCTACAGGACCTGTAGTTAGTGCAAATCCATCATCGTTGGCTGCTGTAGTAGTAACCATTCCGATTAGACCGGCTGTTTGAGAGTCTAGGACAACATCCCCTATAGCGTAGTGTCCTATAGAGCTTGCAGAACCAATTTCAGTAGTTGATGAAGTCTCTACTATAGTGGCACCAGATGATTGTCCAGTTGCGTCTATACCATTTAGCCTAGTCGAACCAAGTACGGCTGAGCTCATAGCCCCAGTATTTGTAATATCAGCATATACGTAGTAAGTCTCATTATCATCTTTTTCAAGGATCTCACCTAGTCCAGAGAAGGTAACGGTGTTAGATACAACTGTAGCACCTGATTTCAGAGTTGTACCCTCAGTATTCTTCAATGTGAAGTTAGTCATGTTACCACTGGCATTTGAAGTAGAGACATATATCTTATCCATCTTGATATCCTCATACTTGCTCTCAACTGTGAAAGCTAGCATTTGAACTCCTGTCTCAGAAGCGTGTACTACACTTTGAGCTGTCTGATTAGGTCGTGAAACAGTTAAAGTTCCGCCACCTCTAGTGGTCATTGTCTGCAAGTTTACTGCTGCAGCAATACCTGTGCTTGAGGAAGAATTACTTATGTCTCCTACATATACAACGTCAGCCGCTGCATCTGTTGTTATCTGCACTGTACCAGTAGCAGTTGCTGTAGCTGCTGCTGTACTTAAGTTAGCATAAACATCAACAGTAGCAGTCTCTGAAGCAGCGATCTCTAGATCGCCTGATACATTGAATGAATTCTCGTCTGCAACAGGAGAACTGACTGTTGAACCTATCTGTTCGCCTGTAGCGTGGTCCTTAAGCAATAGGTTAGTAACTTCAGCGATTGCTGTTTGCCCAGTCACATCCACATCTAAGATAATTGTTTGAACACTTACTCCAGATGCAGAGTTTGCCTGAAGGTTGAATGAACCTACAAGCGCCTCTGATAGACCAGCTACTATACTTCCGCTAGGAACGTCATTGTTTATTGACATTGATACAGAAGGTGTTTCAGATGTAAGCGTATTTGCTGGAACAGTTGTTGTAATAGCAGTGTTATATGTACCAGAAGAAAGCCTCTTGTAGTAAACATTAGCCATTTCAGCCTGCATTGTCAGACCAGCAGCTGCAGTAGAAAGAACATCAACCAATACTGTTAATGTAGCAGTTTCTCCGGCTTCAACAGTGAAGTATGTTGCCATGGTAAATTGTTGATCAGTATTTGCTGTAACAACACCGTCATGCAAATCTTCGTCAGTAGCAGCTATTGAGTACACTGTAGCTTCGTCTTCAGTGCCATAATCCTTAACCAGCTTAACCGTACCAGTGATATTTGTGTCGGTTGAAAGAGAATCTGCATCTCCATTATCAAGATCGAAGGCAACCTTTCTTACTTCGATGTCTTCACCAGTTGCTTCTAATTTCCAAGTTCCTACAGGCATTTGCTTACCCCCTACGCCAATGTTTCCTGACGCAGAACTAGAGTCTTTAGAAACAGATAAACTACCTTCCTCACCTGTAATCTGGTTGAAAGTTGCACTTGAATCACGATCACCAACAGGGAAGGCTGTGCTTTCGTTTGCGCCGGCAGTAGGCAGTATCCCTGCACCTGTAGTCATACCATTTACGATAACATCGTAGTCATTGTCAAATAGGAACTGGGTAGTCCTTGTGGAGCCATCTATAACATCTCCTTGAAGGATATAAGTCTCTGTATCTCCCTTTGCGATCGAAATTGGATCATCACGGAAATCAAATCTTACAGCCTTGTCGGTAGTCCCATCAGCTACAACTAACATTTCATTACCAGAATCAGCCTGGTCCACCCATGCTAGATTTGTTACATCTCCATCACTTGAATTTCCATTATTCCTTAATAACAATTCTACAATTTCGAGGTTTTCGTTAGCACCAGCGGCAAAAGAGAATTTTGCAATTGGCTGATTCTCTGTTCCCATCTTTACGTTTCTAGTTGTTGTAGAATATGTTTCAGAATCGACAACTAAAGTACCAACACTTGTACCACCATCTACAGTTCCGAAAGAAACTCCCCAGATTGTAGAATCAAGTCCAGTAACTGTACCTGCACCTGCATCAAGAGCACTTAGTCCAAATTGGACAGTCCCAGATTCGGCAGCGGCATCAAGATTAATCTTAACGTCAATGTCAACTTCGCTATTTGCAGGGACTACTACAGGGTCAGCAAATGTTAGTGTTGCTACAGCTTCAGAAACAGAAACTATGTTCCCATATCTTGTGTCACCCACCCAAGCACTTACGCCTGAAACATTCGAATCAGTTGAAAGACCTGTTTTTGCCAATGTTATTCCATCAACGCTTCCTCCTTCAGCACCTGCTTCAAGAGTAACTGATAGAACGTGGTTGTAAGCAGTACCATCACCTAGAGTGGTAGTTCCTGGGTTGTTGTCAGAAAGGCTCACTGTTAGATCACCTTCTTCAACTGGTACAACAACTTCGTCATCGTCATCATCAGCGTCGTCGTCATCAGCATCATCGTCATCATCGTCGTCTGCATCATCGTCATCATCGTCTCCTTCTACTGGTTCAGCTCCTGAACAGTCGTCACTTACGACAGCTCCGCTTCCTCCGTTGTGTGCTACGTAAGCCATCTTCACAACAGCTCCCTTAGTTACAGCATCACCTGGGTGAGCTGTTCCATCAGGGAATCCTCCTAGAATCTTTGTACCTTCGTCATTTTCATAACAGTAGGTAGCTCCTAGGTAAGAATCAAACCAGTCGCTCGCACTTACGTCGCTGAACTTGTCTGCACCATCTTGTCCGTCTAGGACAGGAAGATCAAATGCCTTCAAGATGACTTTTGCAGCCTCAGCACGGTTTAGCTCAGCACCTGGCCTTACAGTTAGAGGATCAGAGCCTGTATCTCCGGTGAAAACACCGTTGTTATAGGCGACACCTAGATATGTGTCATACCATGCTCCAGCAACTGAATCGCTAAAGATAGCTGAACCTAAAGTGCCGTCTCCCTCTAAGTCAGCGAGACATACACTCAGTTTTGCGGTTTCCGCTCTATTCGCGCCTTTGTCAACTTCGAATGTATCCTTTGAGTCATCTACACACTCATTGGTTACACCCCAGTCAACAGCGGCCTTTGCCCAGTGGTCTGCACCGACATCGCTGAATGCAGCGAATACGGCCTGCGTAACCACAAGGCTTGAGAGAATCGCCACCACTGCCGTGGAGGCAATAAATTTTCTCAGTTTGCCCATATTATTTGTGGGTTAAAGAAATATTAATAAAGTAAACAGATAAAAGTTTGTATATATATTAAAGTTTTTCTCTTCTGTGTAAGAAGATTAAAACGATTCTTTTTATTATTAGGTCTGGCCTGGTTTTCAATGATCCAATTTTCGGACTAGTCACAAGCTAATATTACCCATAAAACGAGGGCAGCGCCCTCTACAATTCCTGGCTTTTAATAGCTATTTTTCTGATCTTTTAGTGTTTTTTCGCAAGTTCTATTGTTCAAAGTAAAATTTATCAGAGTGACTATACAGCGTCAATTATTTTAAATCTGTTTAGTCGAAGTGCTTTTGTCTAATTAAATCTTTGGTGTGTAGGTAGTTGTTGGTTTTGCCTTTTCCCTAGCGATTTCTCATTCTTCGAACAGTTGCTTTGTATAACTGCTCTTTTCTGTTTCTGTTTCAAAATTTAGGGTGACATATTTTGCTGTTATTGTGTCGTTTGACTAGTCGTGTTTTTCTCCTTTGCGAGGTTTACAAATTCTATTTTGTTGTTTTGGCATACGTGTTAATATCTTGGCATGAAGAGAGTACTTATTATTGGCAACGCTCCTCTTCCAGGGGAAAATACAAAATCGCGTCCAGCTGCGGGTCTTCGGACACATCAATTCCTACAGCCTCTCCTAGGAAAACGATTTCACATTAAGCTTGTTACGATTGCGATGCCTGAATGTTATGATCAGGAGCCGGCGCAGCTTACCACCGAACACTCTGATAGGTTTACTGAGTATAGGGTTTCTAAGAATGACCCCAATCTTCTCCGCTTTATTCAAGGCATACACGACGAATTTCACCCTGATGCGATTGTCTCTATCAATACTCACCCCTCCTACATAATTTCGCAAATTGAATCGCGAGCACCTCTCTGGACCGACTTAAATGGCTGGATTATTGCCGAGGCTCAAGCGCAGGCTTATAAAAATGATAGCAATGACTACATCCCCCACTATTATGGTATGGAGCGATCTATATTAAGGAGAGCTGACAAGGTATCTGTTGTTTCTGAGGCTCAACGTTTTTGCACATATGGTGAGCTGGGAACATTGGGCCGCCTGAACAAGGAGAGCTTTGGTTATGAGTTTTGCCATCATATAGCTAATGGGACTGAGTGGTTTGAAGGAGAAGACGCATCAAATGAATATGCAGTTTTTAAGAATGTTCCTGAGGATGCCTTTGTATTACTTTGGGTGGGTGGATATAACACCTGGGTTGATGAGGTTAATCTGTTTAAGGCGGTGGAAGACGCTATGAAGAAGTGCCCTAAGCTTTATTTTGTTTCTACTGGTGGGCAGATAGGAGGTTTGGATAATAGGACCTTTGAAAAGTTTAAGGCGATGATAAGTCACTCAGAGCTAAGAGAGCGTTTTATTTTCTTAGGCTGGGTAGAAACTAAGACTATTCCTTATGTATATAGTCGTGGTGATGTCGGGATAAATGTGGATCGCCGTTGTACTGAGACTCTTACAGGTGCGCGCAACCGAATCAATGAAATGATGAAGTTTGGACTTCCTGTGATCACGACCCTTGGGAGCGAGATTTCTTATGAAGTTGCCAGGGCTGAGGCTGGCATAGCCGTAAAGAGTGGCAAGCATGAGCTTTTAACAGATGCAATTTGTTCTATGTATGAGGAATGGCACGGTGGGCAGGAGCGTCAAAGCGTTCGTTTTAAGCGTTATCAAAAAAATGGAAGAAAATTCATCGAAGAATCTTGTAATTACGCGGAGACAGTGAAACCCCTATTAAGGTGGCTGGAAAACCCACGACCCGCTCCGGACCGAAATGTCTCCTTGAATTTTAGGCAGGCTCGTTCACTTAGGACTGCTTTTAGATACCTTCGAGAAAATGGTGTAAAAAAATCCTGGGTGAAATTCCTTCAAAAAGTGAAACGCTAAAAAAAAGCCCCACCGAGTTGGCGAGGCTTTTTCCTAATGTGAGAATTCTTATAACTTCTTCTTTATGTCACTTAGCCATTTCGAAGCGTGTTCCTTTCCTCCAAGTCCGAAAGCAAGTGCAGAAGCACCAGCAAATCCATAGACGATAGCTTGGAAAAGTGTGTCGAGCTGTGCAGTTTCAATTCCCAACTGCTTAAGTCCTGGCAAAAGAGCTGTAACGATGATGCCCCATTTAGCAAGATTAGCTAAAAGTTTTGGAGAATGCATCTTTGCTCCCTTGACTGCTCTGTGTACGATCTCGTAGACGAAATTACCTGCTACAAAACCGATCAGAACAATCACAATTGCAATTGCCACATTTGGAAGGTAGCTGGCAATCTTTTGTAGGAAGTCGTTAATGTCTGTTAGGCCAAGAATATTGGCTACAGCCATCAATACAACTACAATCAAGAACCACTTTACCAACCATCCCAGAATTCCAGAGATTTTGATTTTACCGAAAGCTTTGAAGGTCTTATTAATTCCAAGCTTATCGACAAGATCATCTACCTTGGTGATTTCAACTAATTTTGCAATTAGTTTACCAAGTGCACTAGCAACAAGCAGCCCAACTATGAGGACCACCAATGCCGCTAGCAGGTTTGGAAGATAGCCAATTACCGTATCAAACAGATTCTGCATTGATGCGGTTACGGCCTCTCTCCAAGTGTCAAACTTTTCCATATGAATAAGGTTATGGATAAATCACCTATATATTCGCAAATTTCTTCAGAAATTGCAATAATTCCTTTTTATTGGGCTAGTTCGAGAACTGTGATTATGTCCCCTGCTTCGTTGTCGTAGCCTTCGATCACAAGCTCCAAAGTATCCAAAGTGTCAGTCTCTGATACCTCATAATAGACACCAGAAGTTATGGTTTCTCCAACAGCGATATCTCCATATGGGTATATATCATCCACTTCGTCGTCACCTATTAGGAATGTTTCATAGTCACCTTCACCTGCATTGCTGTTGAGCGAGTATGCAGTAGTGTTGAAATAATACGGCTCATCGCCAATATTTGTGACAGTCACTCCTAAGCGAACGAACATGTTGCCATCATCAGGATCCAAAATTGGCTCTGCTTTCTCAGGCCAAAAATTGAAAGTCACAGAATTGACTTCCACCTCCGCCTGGGCGTCGAAGTATTGGATGACAGCCTTGGTTCCGACGAGCTCTACCTCGCCCTCTAAAGTTACTGCTGGCTCTTCTTCTACAGCTTCTTCTACCACTTCTTCTGAAGATTCCTCTGTTGCTATTTCTGCATCGGCATCCTCAGTTGTATCTGATTTGCTACATCCTACGAGAGAGGTCGTTATTAGGAGAATTGCGGCCAAAGTGATTAATAATTTTTTTGTAAGCATAGGTACGGGGGTTACTAAAGTACACACAGGTAATTATAGTACTGGTTACGAAAATGGGAAGGGGAAATGCAATGGTAGCGCCAAGGGGAAGTCTCTCCCCATTTTGAAAAAATGGGGGCCCGAGGCATAACCCTACGGGTCGTTGACTTCCTGTTTTCGCCGTGAGAGAGCGATGTCCTAGCCATTAGGCTTGACACTGTGGCTGTTTTAATGTACTATCACGTGCTGATTGTTTATGTTCCTTTTCCAGATTTCAATAATTGCTGAGAAATGGAACTGATAATCTGCCCTTTGACAGTTTGGTTAGATAGAAAATAATTTTCCCGTAGACTATGCCCTGGTGGGCTTTACTCGGGAAATCGAATATATGCCTTAGCCGATGGCAGCCTTGGAGGGCAAAAGTCGGTTGTCGAATTTTTTGGGGGGTGTCATGAAGACGCTCATGGTCCGTGTCCTGTTCCTGTTCGCGTTTCTCTTCATCGGAGCTTGTGGCCCGACCTACCTCTACGGGGCAACTACCCCCGCGGAGATCATCCAGAACGACGCTGAAGATTCCTCGACCTACAACTCCAACTCGGTCGCCCTGATGGGCGCCGAGGACTTCTGGCCCGCCTCCCCCATCACCGTTGTTGGTAACCTGGAGACAGTGGGTCTTTTCCCGCACTGCCCGGTGGATCGTCCTCTGTACTATCGAGTCGATGACTGCCAGGAGGATTTCAAGCTCCAGCGGGGCTACTGCACGGCCTTCGATGAGGCCCCGCCAGAGGGGATCTGTGATAAGAAACAGGTTCCTTTCATCACTGCCGCTAACTGTCTTGGCTGTATTCTACCGGGAATCAGTCGTACTGGATGGTGGTGGGGTGTACAGATCCCCAGCGATGTGCCCCGCTGGCATCGGTCCGATGGGTACGTCTTCGTCGCACCGGACAAGTTCCTGTGTCCCCTCGGTGCCTACCCCTACGCCTCCGGCCTTACGCGCGACTGCATCTGGGACCTGTCCAAGTGCGAGACCGGCTTCGTGTGGGGCGCCCCGGGTGGTGAAAACCCCTCCTGGAGATCCTGCCGCGAGCTGAACGGCCGGGGATCGACCGAGAAGAAGCGCGCCTCACCGGAGATCACGATCCAGTGCCACAGCTCAGTCCCAAACTACAACGAGGAGACTGGGCGATGCGAAAAGTGCCCGAAGGGGATGCATTACCTCGGTGGTGATTTCTGCCTCTGCTCCACCGACGAGATGAGCTGGGAGGGGTCTGTGTGCATGGACATACGCTTCCGGATCCTCAATGAGAGAGTCTTCACCCAGAAGATCTTCAAGCCTACCTGCGAGAAGGCGGGTAAGGTGTTCCTCCGCTGGCAGTTCGATAATCGCTGCCTGTCGGTGGACGAGCTCCCGAAGGACCTTCTCCCACACAGACAGAGTACGTTCCCGATCTGCCCCGCGGGGCTGGTCCCACACAGTCACGGCATCTGTGTCGAGGAGGGGACCCGAAACGAGGGCTACGTATGGGTTAACGGTGCCTGGAAGTCCTGCGGAGCTGAGGAGATGGAGAAGAAGATAATGATGATGGTCGAGTAGGAGGAATACAAGGGGGCGGCAGATACTACGATCAGCCAATCCAGCGACAGAATCCTGCCGCCCCCTTTTTCTTTCCTTCAATAGTGCAAAAATATCTATCTAGCCAAACTGTTTTCTTTTTACTTCAATGGTAGCGCCAAGGGGAATCGAACCCCTCTTTCCGCCGTGAGAGGGCGGCGTCCTAGCCGATAGACGATGGCGCCGTGGGTATGGAGATTTTAACGGAGGGCTTGAATTTGTTCAACGCTAATATTTGCACTCTCCGTCTTAGAGTGCTAGACAAGGGAGTTTTTTAAGGGTATAATTTTAAGGCTATGCAGAAAGATTTATATGAAATTCTAGGTCTGAAGAAGGGGGCAACTGATAAGGAGGTAAAGGCCGCTTACAGAAAGTTGGCTCTGAAGTGGCATCCTGACAAACACAAGGGCGAAAAGGATGCTGAGAAGAAATTCAAAGAGATTAACCAAGCTTACGAAATCCTTTCCGACAAGAAAAAACGTCAGCAGTATGACACTTTTGGTTCTGCCGGTGGTCCTGGTGGTTTTGGTGGAGGTGGGGCCGGCGGGTTTGGTGGTTTTGATTTTTCTGGATTCTCGGGTGGTGGTTCCAGTGGTTTTGCTGATATATTTGAGACCTTTTTTGGTGGGAATACTCGTTCTCGTACAAGTTCCAAAAAGACTGGTGCTATGCGGGGAAATGACATTGAGGCGAATATTAAACTGACTTTTGAGGAAGCTATTTTTGGTTGTGAAAAAGAGCTTGAGATAACAAAGCCTGATATCTGCGATAATTGTTCCGGGAAAGGTGCTGAGCCTGGCAGCTCGATTATTTCATGTAAAGAATGTAGTGGTAGTGGCGAAGTCCGCTCTGTGAGGAATACTATACTTGGCCAAGTTACAACTTCTCGTACTTGTGATTCTTGTCATGGCGAGGGAAGGGTTCCTGAGAAAAGGTGCAATAAATGTCATGGCACAACGAGAATGCGCGGTAAAGAACGAGTAAAAGCTAAGATTCCTGCCGGCGTTGATAATGGGTCCACAATACGTTTAAGTGGAAAAGGTGAGGGTGGAGTCCGCGGAGGGCCGCCTGGTGACCTATATATTAATTTGGTCGTTGAGACTAGTAAAAGGTTTGTACGATCCGGGTCAGACATTCACAGTGAGCTAAATATTCCTCTTGTACAGGCTGTTTTGGGTGGTGAAGCGGAGATTGAGACGGTTCATGGTAAAGAAAAAATCAAGATCCCTGCGGGGACTGAAGAAGGCAAGGTTTTTAAATTGACTGGCAAGGGCTCCGCTAGGCTGGGGGGACACGGAACTGGTGACCACCTTGCCAAGGTTCACCTAAATATTCCTAAAAAACTTTCGAAAAAAGAGAAGGACCTCTATTTCGAGCTTGCTAAAGAGTCTGGGCTAGATGTTAAGAAAGGTGGACTTTTTTGGTGAGAGGGCATAAAATTCAGTTTAGGTAATTACTCATTTTTATGAATATTCAGCTCTCTTGGGATTTGTTTGTTGTTGTGTTTTTCGTTGTTATCGTGGCTTACAGCTTAATTATTGGTCGCGACAATACATTGAAGGTGATTTTGGGAGCTTATGTCGCGGGGCTTGCTGCTGATTCTTTAGGGAATTTGTTCGGCAAGTATTTTAGTGGATCTGAGATGTTTGTTAAGCTTTTGAATTTGGCAAAGCTAGGGACGGAAGGGGAAGCCGTTGTGTTTGTGAAGGTTTTAATCTTTGTTCTTTTGGTTATTTTATTTGCCGTGAAGGGTGCTTTCGAAGTGCGGACAGCCGATGATAGATCCGCACCTATTAGAATGGCGCTGAGTGGAATTTATGCTTTTTTGAGCGCTGGTTTGATCATCAGCATTATTTTGGTCTTCATAAGTGGGGTGTCCTTTGTAGGCGGTGGCAGTCCGGAAACTACAGGGACTGCTCTTTGGGGAATTTACAGTCAGTCAAAATTTGTGCGTTCAATTGTTGGCAATAGTTATCTTTGGTTTTCGATACCAGCTTTGTCTTTTTTGATACATAGTTTGTATTCATCAAGACAAGAATAGTGTTGCTTTTGGAAGTTGGGATGAATAGAATGGGGACACGTTTTTTGTGGTCACGTTTTTTGAAATAATTCTTGTGATGTTGAGTGCAAAGGTGACGTTAGCCACACAGGTTAACTCGCTTGCGCTCGTTAACTGGGGTCGGTAGCTCAGTAGGTAGAGCGGCAGCCTTTTAAGCTGATGGTCGCGGGTTCGAGACCCGCCCGACCCACCAAAATAGCTTCTGGTAGCGGAAAGTAGCACTTTTGCGGTAGAGCCCACGACCTACAGCTGTAGGCTATTTTAAGGACTATATGGCAGACAGAAAGCGTTTACGCAAGGAATCGGAGTATTTGTTCATTACACTGCAGGGCCATAAGCCTTTTACCTATAATGGATTGAAGAGGGTGGTTGTGATTTGTTTAGCTTGCAAAAAATGTTAGGGCATAGCGATATCAAAACTACTACCATTTATTTATCTGCTAGTGTTACTATATTGCAGAAGTAGATATTGAAGCATCCGTTGAGTTGATTGAGTTCTTAGTTTCATGTAGGAATAAATTGTACGGAATGGTGAGAAGTCAAAATGAATAAAAATGTGAAAAATGGTGTTTTTAGAAAATGGCTAGGAACAATTAAGTATATAATTGTTGTGTCCATAATGATTCCTACATTAGTATTTGTAATCAAAGGGGTATTCAGAATTGGTCAATGTCCACACATAATAGCAGGCGGTGCTTGTGAACCAGAGTTTACCGTATTATACGCAATACAAGGAATCATATATTTAGGGCCTCTAATCTTTTTAACGCTTGCATTACTCTCACTTATTATATGTTTGTCTAGATGAGGAAAGAGTTTTAGATACAAGAGGAAAAGCACACATTATATAACTAAGCTGATGGTCGCGGGTTTAAAGACCCGCCCGACCCACCAAGTTGAATTTGCAATGAACAAGGAGCGTAGCGACGTAGTGAATTGGAAAGATCCTTGGTGCTGGGAGCTGTAGGCGAGCAGTGCCATGAATAAAACATGTCTATCAATTTTTCCTATACATTAGAAGGTGACAAGCAGTTAGCTTACCGGTTAGGAGCGCGAGGCCCCAGGTACCGGCTGGTCCCCGCTGGAGAAGCGGGGGAAAAGTCACCTTCTGAGGCTGTCAGATGAGCCCCACCATCTTCAAAACGGCCTGGAGGATACCGCCGATGCCCTCCCCGACGATGCACGAGATGGCGAGCGTGTTGAGGGTGATGTCCTTGATCTTGAGGAACCGCCGCAGGAGGTACCACATCAGAACGCCGCCGGCGAAGAAGCCGAAGTTGTAGACGATGGGCAGGATGAGCCCGAGCCCGAAACCGATGGAGCACGGTAGGAACCGTCGGAGCGTCTGCTTGGTCTCCAGGTAGCCCCAGACCACGCCGGCGATGCCAGCGATCCACATCGACTCAACCGCGAAGGGCGGCAGCTCGATCGTGGAGTTCGGGTCGAAGAGCAGCGCCATGGTTGCCCAGATCTTGCCAATCGGCGCGGCCAGGCCATCCCCTCCCTCGAGCTCCAGCGCAAAGCTGGTACGGATCAGGTAGAACGTCAGCGCCGCGACGAACGAGCAGGCGAGCACAGTTGCCGCCTGGGTCCAGAACTGCCACGACGACTTGAGGCGATACCAGAAGCCGTACGCCATATCGTTGGTCAGGTTGCCGCCCTGCGCGCCGCTGCCCGCGATGAAGCCGGCGCCGGTCAGGCTCGCAGACGAGTTTGAAGCTCCAAGGAGAGTGTTGACGCCCATGAGGAGGATTCCCATCACCCGCGCCGGGTTGAAGTACGTTTGAGCGGCCGCCCGGGTCGCGATGACGTTGAGCACGAGGCCTCCGACCACGACCATGGCGATGATGACCATGAGCCCGAGCTCGAACTGGAAATAGAGGAAGAGAGTGGTCACGACCAGGCTGAGCACCGTGAACAAGATCAGTCCGTTCTTGGACATGATCGGGTCACTGTCGGTGCCGCCCTTGAACTGGAAGAGGGACTTCATCGCGTCGACGATGACTCGCCAGTTCACTGCCAGGGCCGTGATGCCGGATGTGACCAGGAACATGATGCCCGGCCAGATGTAGGTGTGGGGCGCGCTCGGGTTGGGAAGGTGCGGAGCCATGATGAGAAGAGCGATTCCTGCGGTCAGGAACCCGACGCAGGTACGAAAGCCCATGAGGTAGGCTCCACCCCAGACGAACGGGGAGAAGGCGATCCCAGCACCATACGTGGCCAAGCCTGCGATAGCGATCATGCCGTACGAGGGGAACCACCCGATGCCGTCCGCGTTGAAGAGGATGTATGTGATCGCAGCGATGCTGAAGAAAGCCAGGTAGCGCGGCTGCATGGGATCTCCCCCGCTGACCAAGGGGTCGATCATGCCTTTCACCGCCTTCGCTCCGACCCACGGAAGTCGCTGGTTCTCAGGAAGCTCCGCGTCCTTGATGATCAGGATCTGGCGCAAGAACACCACGGACACGAGTCCGATCAGGCTGGTGACGGCACCGAAGACCGTCATGTCCCAAATCGTGTATGGCTCGCCCCCTTGGCTAGTTGCGACCATGACCTGAGCCGCGAAGAAGTTGGAGATGAAGCCCAGGCTACCGCCTGCAGACCCCATGGTTGCCACGATCGCCATCTCAGACGTCGTGATTTTGTTCGTCGACCG
The DNA here is from genome assembly GCA_964499425.1 of uncultured Candidatus Peribacteria bacterium. Taxonomy (GTDB): domain Bacteria; phylum Patescibacteriota; class Gracilibacteria; order UBA1369; family LOWO2-01-FULL-3; genus JAQBYK01. The sequence goes on from CAZCLD010000001.1 coordinate 28,944, forward strand.
GAAGTACATGGCGAAGAAGATCAGCGCGGCGATTGCCGGCCCTTCCTCCATGATCCCGAACGACAGCGTCAAATAGCTGTTTACAGCGCAGAGCACTACCGCGAGGAAGTACCCCGCAATGAAGCTGCGCTTCGTAAGTCGATGCTCCATGATGGACTCTCTCCTTGAACGATCGCTAGTTCGTGTGCCCCGGGATTGGGGCGGGTTTAAGATCCCATGCCTTTCCATCGCCGAGATGCGATGCTAGAGAAGCAGGTGAGTCGCCCCATGCCCGGGTCTGAACTCTTTCCTAGGTGGTGGATTGTTTTTCCTCCTTTTTTTTGTTGGCTTTATTGCAGCCACCTAAGGGATCGAGAGAAATGATCGCGAAGGATCACTTTTCGCGACCCCTTAGGTGGCTTATATTGAAAGTAACTTTTTGATAAATATGCGCAAACAGGAATACTTCCTGTTGCACACGCTAACTGCTTGTCAATGAACGTTCTCTTTGGGATAGGCGCGATCGCTGAAAAAACTTTCAGAATCTTTGCCATATCAACAAAGGAGAGGATGGTATCAACTGACGAAGGTATGGGCAAGATTTTTATTGAATTGTGGCTAGACGGATTCGGGTACTTGACTGATCCTGGCGCCTGTGCCATAATTTACTCTCAGTAATACTAACTCATTCTCATGTCAGATATTGAGCCAGGGGGAGACGATTTGGAAGCAAGGAGTGAGCCTACAATGGCCGCTGAGCCAGACACCTTGGAAGGTCAGGTTGATCGTGGGCACTATTCAGATTTGTATTATGGAGACCCTTCTATAAATGGTCACGTTGATGCGCCACATGCACAAGCAATTACCAAACCAGAGATTGGACAATTGGTTTACACGGGCAGATTTCAAATCTCTCGTGGAAGAACAGCAGCTCCGGCGAGGAACACTATTTATGCGAATGCCAAATTGCGAAGAATGATTTTATCGACTCCCAATTGGCAGGATACTCCTAGGTCTGGAACAGTTGAAATTAGAGGCACACAATACACGGTAAAACCTGCTCGTAGAGCCCCTGGCGAGGATAAACATAAGCCGCTAATTGTAAGAGAGAGCGACAAGGACAGGATTGTACAATTCATCAAGGATAAGGCACCTAGTGATGCCCGTACGGGAAATATTGCACATGGATATGTGCAGAGAAATGGAACAGCTGTTGTCACAAAAGTAAATCGACATATTTGCGACATTAATCGGGATACGACTCATAAACCTGCTCTTGGACACCTTGATCCAAGCGCACAAAATGATGGCGTAAGGGAATATCGCGCAATGAAAGCCAATGCACTTGCACACACCAATACTGCTGACGAGGCCGGGGAGGCATCGACTCCATATCTTCATATAGCTTTGCACGGCAAGAAAAACAGAAAAGATGGTCATCGTCGAGATTGTGATATTGAGATTGGAACGGTGAATGGTCAGTCGTGTGACATAGAAACCAGAGACTGGTTTGCAAAAAGATTGCGCGAAGAGCTTGCCAGCAGGGGTATAAAAATTGACGGCCGCGCAGTTGACATTAAAAAAGATGTCCGTTTGAGTGGTGATGCCACTAAGGTTATGGGGCCTAGAGTACACGGCCCAAACTACAAGACTATACAGTTAGAAATCTGTAGAGACCTGAGATTTAATCATACAGAAGAATTGGCAGATATAATGCGTGTCCTGTTGGAGGATTTTACTAGGACATTTGCCGGTAAAGAAGATCAAGCTGATGCTGTTGCCGGAGGAACATCGGATACAGCTGCTGATGTTGGAGAGACTATAGAGCCGACGGATGTTGCAGAAGTACCTTCTTATAATCTTAAAGTCAGATACGCGTCCAAAGAGATGGTTCGCAAAGGCGCAATCGGAATTTCTCCTCAATTAGCCAGCAGAATTGGCACCGGAGATGGAGGTTTTGTGTCTATATTTTCCGGTGATGGCCGAGCTGTAGAGTTGATAGGTGTTGTGGTAAAAAATGGCTTAGATGATGATTCTATAATGATGAGCAAACGACTAAGAGAAACCTTTGGCACCGAGCCTGGCGCTTCGATTGAGTTGAGCATCTATGACTACGACTAGGCTTTCTTTAGCAAGAAGCGTAGGGATCTATAACCGCATCATCCCTTCCTGCGGCATCTACAGCACCCCGTACACTTTCCGCCTGCTGAGCTGCTAACTGCCTAATACCTATTATTTCTTCATCGGGTAGCAAGGTTTGTGGCACCGTAATTTTGATTATTGAAAAAGTCAGACTACTCTCGTGATCGACCTCAACGACACAACCTCTCCGCCTTAACTCTTCTAATGCTGCTAGCATTTCTGGCGAGTTTGGTCTCTGCGTTGAAATCGCATATACCACGCTTTCTCCCTCAATTCTTACAGCCGGCGGATTAACAGGCTCCATTGGAATACCTACCTCCTCGAGCAGACCTAGGTGTTGAGGGGCCTGAGGGGCTGGTTGCGCAGGTTCGGGATGCTCATTTGTGGGAGGACCCCCTTGGACTGTTTCTGTACTCATGATATTTAGGTTAAATTATTTATAGTTTTATGCAGCTTCAGCTGCCTGATCTGGTTTTAATTGTTTGGCAACTTTGGCTGCAATCTGCACCCTGATGTTGTTTCCATTGCCAACCACTCTTTCTGGGGGTGTACTGACCTTAATCCAGCCCATGTGAAGCATGATCCTGTAAGTAAGCTCTACCGAATCAATGCTGTCCTGCGCCAATTCTCTGTAATGATCCATGTTTCTTTCGACCCTGGCTGGTGTTCTCTCTATGAATCTCTGCTGTGTTGACGGGCCCCGATCAATTGCACGTCCAAGTTCGTTCCTAATTATTGGGGGGACAAGGTCATACTTTGCTGGGCTATCATCGCTAGACATTTCTTCCCGAATTGCTATAGCTTCATCAACGTTGTATTTCGGTGTATTGATTCCAGCGGTCAATAACACGGCAGCCCTGTTATATCTTGTTTCTTGTTCCCTAATATTGTGTGCTACTACTTCTGGAAGAACTTCGCCTGAAACGGTATGTGTACCTCCAAGTGTTTTCTCTAATTTTGATTTTAGTCCTTCCCTAACCTCCTTGCTTCTTGCCTGAAAACTCTTGGTTTTGAATTCTGGGCCTGCAAATTTACCCACAATTTCTCTTCCTGCAATTCTTGGCCCCTCATGTTCCATCCCCATTCTTGCAAGCTGAGTGAATATCACTCCTGCCTGAATTTCTCCACTTCCGTGAAGTCTTATAGCGGCAGCTTTGATTTTTTCTGCATTGCGCTTAACTTTCCCAATGTTGCCCTCTGATGTGTGACCAAAGACGCTCGAGAAGTACGTCTTAACAATTCGCTCGTAAAGTGGCCCCCCATCGTTTTCAAGTTGCTCAATTAGCCACTGATCTTCCTCCGCATCCACATCGTAAACAGGAGAGAATACATCTATTGTTAGTAGAACTCTTTCTCCGTCTTGGCCAATTAGAGAGAATGAGTTGTCGACTAGATTGTACTCAACATCTTCAACATCAATCGAAGCCCATTTTGCGTTCTCCTTATGATAAAAGCGTTCACCTACAAACATATTTTTTACTCTCTGTAGTGCCTCTTGTGTATTGCTTTCTCCATCTCTGTAACCGACACAAATATCGTCGCCTTGTCTATTCCAGGCAAGAGGGATTGAATATGAAGTTTCCTCGAGATTCTTTCCGTCAAGTAATGCTCTGATTTTCTCGGATCTGCTATGTAAGATACAGGCATCGAAATCTGGCAAGTCTCCACTTGTTCCTTTATTCACTCTATATCCATGGATTATTTGGTCGAATGCTTCTTCAACGCTTGTTAGGCGTATGGCAGAGCCGCCCTTGGGATCTTCATAATTATTGAAATAGAATATTCCGTCTACACGGGTAGGTGTGAGGACTTCTTCGGCATCACAGATATTGGGCACGGTAACTCTTTCGTTTGTCACTCCTGGATTTGTGACACTACCTTGCTCCAGAAGATGAGCATAGATTTTCTCAAAAGGTGTCCCCAGTAGATCATCCATTCTGGTAAAATCTCCTGTTTCAGTACCTAGTGCGTAGATTTTCCCGTCCAGCCCTTCGTGGAGGGATAACATGTCTCCAGCGATTATCTCTATTCCCTCTAAGCCTTTTAGAGCTTCCTTCCCCTTTTGCACGTATATCATCTCGATAATCTTTGCTATCATTTCTGATTTTCCAGCACCACTATCTGCACTGCCTACAATTGTGAACGTACGACCATCGTTGTATTTTAGCTTAAACATTGAGCCATGAATTGGCACAGCTCCCATTTCGATCATTTTCTCGTTATGCATTGTTAGTAGCATTTTTTTCATGAACCCCACATAATCGGTGTCATCACTTCTTGCTACCCATCCTACTTTTATGTCTTTTCCTCCAGAATTATCATTAATGTACCCTGACATTTGGTGTTCTCCCATGAGCTTTTTGGGTAGTCCAAAATAAAGTACTGAATCGAATTCGGTTTTATTAAGTTGTGCGGGATCAGTTACCTCTGCCAATTGTGGGAACAATCTTGAAAGGTCCCTCAATAGGTGGACATTAGATTTATGCATTACCACAAGCTGTTTTGTTGGCCCCACTCTTACTGCGACAGCAACGTACTCGCCTGACTTCATTATCTCTTTGAATGAATCTGAAGATAGCTTTTCTTTTGCTAATTTTTCTTCGTTTCCTGTCTTTCTTTGAAATGCAAAAGCCCTACCTTGCCTCCTTTTAGTTGCCCCAGTATTGGCACTTGTTTTTGATCTTGGACTTGTCATTTGCCCAACAAAATCACTGTTTTCTATTGCGACTTGTGCGTGCTCTGGCATATTATCGTGCGCTTCTATCCCCTTTAAGACTTCATATCCACTAGCAAATCCGTGATTGAATTCTCCTTCAACCATAGATTTGTCCGGAGTTGAGATTTTGTTGAAAATTGTTTGTATATGTCTCCCTATTCTATCGCTTGCTGATATTGCGTCCATCTTGATTCTGGCATCTGTGTCTTGGCAGACCATCATCACGTGTGTTCTTATACTTTCGCAGTACCATAGAGATTGGAGAAGAATGCAAATTTGTTCTATAGTGTCCCTTTGATCCTGCGGCAAATCTGGATCGTCGCTGAACGCCCTTTTAAGTTTTTCCACTGAGAAATGACTCAGGACTTCGTTCTCATTCATTATTTGCAGCTCTGGTATCTCCTTATAGAAATTCCTTAGCAAGAATTCATAGAGCACTTGAAATTCTTGAGTATCCATCATTTCTTCAGGAGTTTCTGGTATCTTGCTGCCCATTCGTATGATTATATTGACGGCTTCAGATTTGTCCTCGATCTTGTAGACGATATCTCCCTCTGTGACTTTGCCGTCACCTCCTTTGATATCGATATTTCCCTTCTTCGCTCCATTTGCCTCTACTAGAGAGTTTCTTTCTTCAAGCATCTCTCTGAGGCCTTCTTCTCCGGCATCGCTTCCTCTCTTGAACATTCTTGCCAGAGCCACATCAAACTCTTTTATGTCAGGGTATTTCTCTTCTTCATTGAACATCCCCCAATATCGATATATCGTCCGCACAGCTATTCTCACCCTGTTTTCTAATACCTTGTAACCCTTGTCATCACCCTCGAGCTTCCCCCCAAGAGCTAACCTCAAATAGTGTGTAGAGCCCATCTGTGTAACGCCGACGCCTGTTCGTTTGTTCAAGACTTCGATGAATTGCTGGACTATCCTTGGATCTTTTTTGCTTCTTGGAAAATGGTCTAGCTCTATGTTTACGTAGAATGCTCCTTCGGGTTCTAAGTAATTTATGTCCTCGCCTCTTGCGTTTTTCTCCGATTTTATTGCTGCAACTGCTGCTTCAAATCTTTTGTCCCCATCAGCTGCCGCCACTTTTTCTGGACGCATACCCTTGAGCTCTTTACAAAGGGTATGAACAATCTGTTCAGCGTGCTGCTTGCCTCCACTGCGCCCTGTTAATAGACAAAGATGATAATAAGCATCAACTACTACTTTATATGCCTCATGTGAAATCCCGGATTTAATTAGCTGATGTGGTGTTAAGTTCTTTTCAAAATAATTCATGTATGAACCGATTGAGAGGCGTGGTCTTTTAGCAAACTTTGCAAGATCCTTGTAGATTTTTTTACACCCATCTCCGTGAGTACACTTCTCTTTGGTGAATTGGTACGCAAGCAAGTTTGGGACTTCGCCCGAAAGCTCCTCCTGTGCAAAATCTGTGACAGCGCTATCGTTTGAGATCATTAAAAATTGCCTTCCTCCTGCGGCTGACAGATTCTTCGTCGGAGTTGCGATGGTGATGATTCTTGCTCCGTGTCGTCCCGTAAAAAGCTCTTTGTTTTGCTCGTAAATCTCTGCTATGGGTGGATGATGAGGACGGTACTGCGTTCCATCGTCTCTTTCCTGTGTTCTGACCATTTTGTAGTAAGAGCTGTCATCAATTATTGTAAGTCCAAAATCACAAGCAACATCCAGCACTGCTAATGCCTCTTTTTCGTTGAGAAGTTGCGCAGATGGATTGTGTGGACTATTGATTACAATCATCATACTTTTGCAAAGGGATCGAAATAGCCTCTTGTCCTCGTCAAGCTTCCGCTCTAGTTGCATTAGATGTGTTCTGAGTCCTGCCGTATCTAATTCCCCTGATTCTTTTCTTTTGATCATGATTCTTTTATCTTTTGGGAACTCTCCATCTCTATCTTCATAAACATTGCCATATGACCACATTATTTCTTCGGAAATGATACGACCGGCGATGTTTCCAGTCCTGCGAATTTCTTCATTTATGCCTCTGGCACACCCTGGGTCTGGAGAAACGTCATTTATTATGTCCCACAAGATTCTGTATGCACCTTTTAGCCCTTTTAGAACTCGTGCTTTTGATTTGTTGTCTATTCTATCGAAATGCTCCTTAACTCCGGTGTCAGGTCTGTCCTCGTCTGTTGGCCTAAAAAACTCTTCTATCCAGCTTCCGATACTTTCCAGTAATTTCTCTGGGTCTCTTTCTCTCCTAAGAATTGTCTCCAATTTTCCTTCCACCAGGCTCTTAAGTTTCTGTGACCCCGGGTCCAGATGTTTTGAGAAAACTCCCGATATTACATTTCTTATGGTGCGTACTAGAAAGCTTCTTCTTGTTGATCTTTCTCTGGTTTCTCTTGGGCTTCTAAACCTACGCTCGGCACCTGCTCCTTCAAATCTCGCGGCATCAGCAGGTCTTCTGCCCAAAAGCACAGAACCAACTTCTCTACGTATTTTGCGCCCAGCTCCTGTTACTCTTTCGAATGCTGTGGGTCTAACGTCGTCTCTCCTCGGTATAGTTATAGCTGTCCTTAATTCTTCTCTTAGAAATTTCCCGGCTGTATGTAATCCCTCTCGACCTCCACCATTTCCGATTGTTGCGCTGTACCCCGCTTCTTTCAACCTTCTGTACAGATATTTGAACCAGATTCTTTTTGTTTCAGCGATTAATATGTGGGCTGGAGTTTTGCCTTCAGGACCTTCTTCATCGATAGTCCCTTTTTTGAAGTGCCTAATCAATTCGAGGGTTTCCATGAATTGTCTGAGAGCAAATAGATCTGCGACCAAAGTTTCCGCCTCTTCATCATCTGCGTTTAAGCCCTCCTGGTCTCTATAGCTTAGGTTTGAAATTTTAGTTTCAATACTACTTAGTAAACCTGATATTTGATCATAGGTCCGATCAATGGTGTCCTCTGTAAATTCTTCAACAATTTCTCGAAGGACCATTTGTGTTGATGATGGTCTCCCTGCAATATTGGTGTGGACTTTGGTCAGAGCTTCGGTCACCTCTGAGAAGAATGTGTATACATAAGTTAATCCAATTTCTTTAGAAGCCTCTGTGTTATCAATGAAGATTATCCTGCCTAGTTCAGCCTGCCAGCGTGGATCGTCTAATACAAATTGTGGCATGTCATCTATATGCAATATGTATATTTCTCCTGGATTTTCATGGATTGTTGTAATGTAATCAGCACTGAGTTTTCCGTCGTATGGTCTGGTTGTTATGCTGTCCGTCTTTTCTCTGTAAAGGTATTTTCTTATAAGTTTTTCGGCTATTTTTGGTCCTCCGCTGACGATTGACTGACTAAAATATTTTGCATCAAGGAAATCTATTTGTCTTTCATCATGAGACTCTCTTAGATGCTCATCTTCCTCTGCTCCAGTCATATAATGGGTATCCAATTCTATTGCGCGTGCCACTTTGTCTACGAGCAATGAAGTTTCGCGTTCATCTAGGTCGAGAATTCCGGCGAATTCTTTAATCTCTGAAGGATCAGCATGTCCAAGAAGTAGGCTTCTAAATTGATTGAGCGCCCTGGTGGTCACTGGAGGCGTACCAACTGTGAGATTTATTGTTATGAGGTCTATTAACTCTTTGTTAAGCAAATACTCTTTTCCTTGGATTGTAACTCTTCTTCCTAGGAGTTGTTTTGTGAATTTCCTACCTTGAATTGAAACTTGAAATATCCCCGAGAGTTCGAATTCAGTCATTAACTCCGTCATTGTTGAGCGTCCAAAGTTGTCTAACTCGCTTTTTGCTGCTGCTATTTGGGATCTTGCAGATGCCAAAGTTTCGCCCGTTACCTCCTCGGCGCTTAACTCTACAGTTCCAAAAATGTTTATATCTCCTATCCTCTTTGCTCTTGCTTCAATTGCCCTTAATTCCCTTAGTTCCTCGTTTGCCTGCATAACTGCATATGCGCGCGAGTGATTTGATGCCCCCGATTCTTGCAATACCTCAGTTGACATAGTTAATTTCTTTTATTTGGTTGTTGAACCAGAAAGGCAGGAAGTTGGGCAATAGACTTCCGAATTCCGAGTTGTTTGTGAGAAATGAATATATTGCGTCATAGCAAAATTCTATGTTGTGTACGCTAAAGCACTTGTTGATTTCGCGAATAAAAAACATTTTTTGTAGAATGCTTATCTTGTTTTGACGATGGGCTTTTTCTGCTTGTTCAAGAAGATAGCCTTGTATAATAACCTGCTGTTTCATTGTATTCTGAAATAATATTTTTTGACTTTAGGAATTAGATGGCTAAGATTCTCATCTTCGAGATAATCCAATAATTCGCTGTAAGCCTCATCCAAGTCGTGATTTTTTTGGAAAATATCATATATGCCAACTTTTACATTCACTTTATCAAGCCCTGTGATGTCTCGTCCCTCTAGCTCCTTTGACAGCAACTTGTTCATGTAGGCTAGGAACTTGTTTGTTTGAGTCATGATCGTAAATTACTAAGTTACGAATTACGAGGTCCCATAATAGCTTGGAGTTTTTGATAATGCAGACTAAAAGTTCACGAAGTAGCGATAGTGGCGTTTTTTGGCTGCCACTAGCGACTAATCGGGGGTGTGAGAAGTGTTAGTTTTCGAGTTCTCCTGCTAGATCTTTTTCCATCAGCTCTTTTATTCTGGTGAGTTTCCTGGTCCGAGCCAGTGTCCACATTAACTTTGCGACTGTTGCTTCCGTGGTCATATCCTTGGATGAAATGGCCCCAGCTTTTTTTGCTTTTAGTGCCGCTTCATATGCGTTCAAGTTTGTGACTCCCTGTTCCATCTGATTGGCGATAATTACTGGAATACCTTGGTCGGTGGCTTTTTCAATTTGAGGGATGATTGAATTATCTAGGAACGGCACATTTCCGGGTCCGAAGCCTTCAATGATAATGCCATGGACTTCCCTTTCTATTACTTTGCCGAGGGTTTCCTGATCGAACCCCGGGAAGAGTTTTATAAGCGATATTTTTGGATCAAAATCAGGTCTAAATTTAAGGCTGCGTTTGCGACGTTTTTTGCGCCATTCATTAAGCCTAGTGGGACGGCCTAGTTCCCCTAGAAATGGAAAATTAGGTGAATGAAAAACTGCTACAAAGGATTCGTGGTATTTCTTGGCACGATTTCCTCGGAATATTTTATTGGCGAAAACTATGCAGACTTCT
>CAZCLD010000001.1:38975-57828 GCA_964499425.1 uncultured Candidatus Peribacteria bacterium
GCGTATATAAGATTGTTGCGCCCGTCTGAAGCAATCTCGTTGAGTGGAATCAATGAGCCTGTAAACACAACTGGTTTGCTTAAATTTTGCAGCGCGAATGAGAGGGCACTTGCTGAATACGCCATTGTGTCAGTCCCCTGTGCTACTACAAATCCGTCATATTTGTCGTAGTATCTATTTACAGCTTTTGCGGTTTCGGTCCAGTGGCCTGGATTCATATTTGAGCTGTCCATATTTACCACCATTTTGAAATCTAACTGAACGTGTTTTTGGATTTCAGGAAAGTCCCGGATAATTTCGGCAGCTTCGGTGGCAGGTTGCAATGCCCCTGTCCTGGGGTTTTTTATCATCCCTATTGTTCCTCCTGCGAAGAGAAGGCATATTTTTGGTCTCGCCATTATGCGCATTCTAACGTATTTTGTGTTTATGGGAAGAAGAAAACGTATGCCGCGCGGAGTACTTTGGTTTTTGTCTTCGATGGTGCTTGTTTTGGTTGCCATGACTTTCTTTGAATATTCAAGAACACCTGATCCTATAGTCGTTGACGATTTCGATGTTGCTGATGAACCGTTGGCTCCTGAGACTCAAACCAGGGTGCCGATAATTATGTATCATTATGTGCGAGATGTTGATAAGGCCGGGGATCCCTTGGGTTGGAATCTGTCGGTGAGTCCTGAGCTTTTTGAGCAGCAACTCAAATGGCTTGGTGATGAAGGTTACGTTGGCATACATTTGTCTGATTTGCTGGATGGAACGGTGCCAGACAATGCGATAGTCCTTAGTTTTGATGATGGTCTAGAAGATTTTTTTACAAACGCGTTACCTTTGCTTAGGCAGTACGAGTTTACGGCTTCGAATTCCATCGTGACTGGATTGGTGGGTGCACATGAGCACATGACTAAAGAGCAGATCCAGGTCTCATCCGATGATGGCATTGAAATAACTTCTCATACAATTAGTCACGCAGATTTATCTAGCCTAGACCAGGATGAGGTACGTAGACAGGTCAAGGAGAGTCGTGACTATCTAAAAAAGGAGTTTGGAGTTGATACCAATATTTTTGTTTATCCTTCGGGGAGATACAACGATACTGTAGTGAATATTTTAAAGGAAGAAGGTTATAAGATAGCTTTGACCACTCATTCAGGCGAAGCTGATTTGACGACCGATGACTGGCTTCTATTGCCACGCGTGCGCATTGATAATCGTGATGGGTTCGAAGGCTTTGTGGCAAAATTGAGCGGTTCAAAATGATTTCGGGTAATTGTAAAGCTCGTAATTCATGCGTTTTTCTTTTTGTGTAAGCCAGTTTAGAAAAACTTTAAGAAAATTTAACACAAATTTAATCTTTGATTGCTAGGGTGTGATCACTTTTTGTACAAATGGTGATTTAATTCTCTAACAAAAACACACAATGTTTAAAAGACTGCAAAAACAGTTTGTTTTGGTGACGCTAACCTTGATGGCGTTTCAAATGATGACTTTTAAAGTCGCCAGTGCGACCGATACTGGCGAAATTGTAATTAATGAGATTGCTTGGGCTGGCAGTAATGATAGTGCAAGTGATGAATGGATAGAACTTTATAATCCGACTAACCAAAGTGTTGATTTAACAGGTTGGTATGTCGAAGATGATGGGAATACTGTTTATGAAATAGAAAGTGGTGCAATTTGCGCGCATTGCTATTTTGTAATCGAAAAAGGGGAGAATGCTGTTAGCAATCGTGCTGCAGACGCGATAATTGGAATATCCCTGGCTAATGCTGGTGATCATTTAATACTCTATGATACTGAGGGAGTAATTGCTGACGAAGTAAATGCTTCGGGTGGCTCCTGGTTTGCAGGTGGAGATGATAAAGCCACTATGGAGAGACTTGATCCTGCAAAATCCGGAGATGATCCGGGCAATTGGCTGGCAGCTATTTCTGGAAATGGCTCTATCAGCCGTGATGGAAGCGACATCTTGGGTACTCCCGGAAGCGTAAATAGCAATTATCTTGGGGTAGGTGCGACTGTGTCTTTTGCTCCTGAGGAGCTTGTCGCTGAAACTGGTGAATCCGTAGTATTTTCTGTAGAAATTGATGACGCACAGGATCTCTATGCCTATGGTTTTGACATAAATTATGATCCAGATGATCTTAGATTTATTTCGGCTGAGGAAGGCGATTTCTTGATGTGGAATGGATTTAGTACAGCCTTTAATGCCGACCTGGAAAATGGAGAAGTAGGCAACTTGATAATCGGTAATGCTAGATTGCTTAGCCCAGCCCTTGGCATTGATGGAAGTGGCGATTTATTCGAGCTGACTTTCGAAGTGATTGGCGATGATCAAAATAAAAATCAACTTACTTTTGGTGGCAAGAGTTTTCTTGCTGACTCAAACGGAGATGTGCCTGCTAAATTTCATGCAGCAAATATTCTGATTGGCCATCAACCGGTGAATCAAGTTGAGAATTTGGATGTTTCTGAAAGCGAAAATAGGTACAGTTTGGAAATAAGTTGGGATGCTCCAATAGATGGTGCTGAAAGCTATTTGATAAGAAGACAATTACCTGATGGTACATTCGTAATTCTCGGTGAGACAGACGGCACTTCTTTTGAAGATGCTGATTCTCTGGTGCCTGGTGTTGATTATAATTATCAAATTGTTGCCATAAAGTCAGGCTCTCACAGTGCCGCTACAGAGATAACCGGTTCAGAAGAACGAGGGCTTCGAGGTGATAGTGATAGAAGTGACCGTGTGGACGGGAAAGACATTGAAAATCTGGCGAGATCTTATGGTAGTAAATTTGGTGAACAGGCGTATGACACACTAGCTGACGGTAATTATGATGGAATTATTGATGGTAGTGATTTGATAGATATCGGAGCGAATTTTGGGCTTAAATTTTAAAGAAATGGTGAGGTGGTCCTTAAAGTCAGGGCCACCTCAGTCTAAAAACTACTAACCAATGACGAAATGAGAATAATACTATTTTTGCTTATACTTCTGCCAATAAATACTGCTTTAGCATTGGACTTTGGTGACTACGAGAAGGAGTTTGTGGATTATGAAATTATGGGGAAGATGCTGCTGGACGCCGAATTTTTAGATGGGGATATATTAAAAATATCTGGCATCGCACAAGATATTAAAGCACCTGTTTTGGGATTAGCTTTTCATTTGAAATATGATGAAAACAAATTGGCTTTTTTGAGATATGATCCAGGAGATTTCCTGGAAAGAGGGGGTGATCCATTTTATCTAGTTACTAGAGATTTGACTGGTGGCAGATTGATTTTTGGTGAAACTCTGAGACGTGATGATAGTTTCCCTGTTGGAGGCGGTGTTGTCAGTGACTTTTATTTTCAAATTCTGGGTGGTGAGGAGTTTGCTTTTAATTTTGAAAATGGGGTTATTTCTACTTTGGATACCGTTAGGCAGGATATTGATAAAGTGGTTTGGGAAGATCTTTACATTGATAAGAATGGGGGAATATTGAGCACAAATGTTTCTGGCGAAGATTATTCTGTCATTGATTCAATGAGGCTTGAATCATCAAATTTTAATGTCAGTCGAAAAGCAATGTTGATAGTGTCAATTTGTTTATCTGTTGGGGTATTGTTGGCTTTGGTATTTATGATAAAAATGCGAGGAAAAAAACGACATACCACTTCTGTCAATTTTTAAATACATTTTCTTTTTGTTTTTAGGAGAGATTTGTATTAAATTGTGACTAGTCAAAAATTATTTGAAACCTCATTTCGAATGACAAACGAATTCATTTCTATCCAGGATGCAGCTGAAATCAGCAAAAAATCTGTGCAAACCATAAGACGTGCTATTAAGGCGAAAAAGTTGAAGATTCGCAAGAAAAGGACACCACAGGGCTTTAATTACCTCGTTGGAAAGAGCTCTCTGCTCAAGCTGTATAAAATACAGAGTCCTTCTACCAATGAAGCCCCCCCTCAAGCAAAGAAAACTAAGACCAAGAAAAAGTCTGTAGAAAAAGATATGATCATCGAAACAGATGATTTTAAGGAGCTTGTGAGATGTATGAATGGCTTGGTCACAAAGCATACTGAGGAGAGAGACAACTTCCTTAGACTTGTGAATACTATGCAGGAGAAGATTTTCGTCTTGGAAAACAAACTCAATCTCCTTCAGACTCCATCAAAGAGGTGGTTTCATTTTTGGAAATAAGCTAGCACATGTCTAAGCACTCCGGTCTATTTTGGGAATTAGGCAGAAAGACTGTTCATCTTTCGGGTTTATCTATAGTTGTGGGTTATACTCTGATGTTGAATTACTTTTCTGAAAGGACTTCTATTTTGACCCTTGCTGCCCTTCTTCTTATTTTGCTGCACATCGAATATGTGCGGATTGAACACAAGCCTAGGTTGGCGAGTATGTTTGACGGGTTATTTAGAGTTCATGAAAAAGACAATATCTCTGGTGCTGTTTTCTTGGTTATTTCTTGTATAGTCTGTTTTGCTGCTTTTGAGTATTGGGTCGCTTTTCTTGCACTTTTCATGACAGTTTTTGGAGACCTTTTTGCTGCAATTTTTGGGAGAGCTTTTGGAAAGACAAAAATCCTTAATCATAAAACCATAGTCGGAACTGCTGCTGGTTTAGTAGCAAATTTGATAGTAGGCATTTTGATTCTGCCTGAGCTTCTTTTGCTTGTTATCCCAATGGCTGTAACTGCTAGTTTTGTTGAGTTTATAACAAATAAGCTTGATGATAATTTAACTGTCCCTCTATTCTCTGGATTTGTAGGTCAGATGGTTGTTTATTTCTGGGATATCACTTTGCCTCCTATTGATTTTACATTTTTGGGTTTGTTCTAAATCTGCTATAGTGATGAGTGCAATTTCCTCGATTCACATGAAAAAATTTCTACTCTCCATTTTTGCCTTTCTTCTAATCGGGTCCTCTAGTGTTGTTTTTGCTTCTTCTGCTGATCCAGCCCAGTCATTCAGTGATGTAGAGAGATTCCATAAGTACTTTGATGCAATTGAGTTTATTTCTCACAAAGGCATAGTAGATGGATATAATGACAAAACCTATAAGCCTGATCGTTTATTAAATAGGGCTGAGCTCCTTAAGATTTTGATAGAAGCTAATTACAACAGCGCTGATTACGCTGCATATGATCAGGTGGACTGTTTCATGGATGTTCCTATTGGGCAGTGGTTTACTAAGTATATTTGTGCAGCTAAGGCGGCTAGAATTGTAAATGGTTACAAAGACAACACTTTCAAACCTGAGGAAAAGGTCACACTAGTTGAAGCTTTAAAAATTGCGCTTAGGAGCTTTGGATACAACTATTATAATTCTTCTCCTTGGTACAAGAACATAGTCTTACAGGCAGAAGCGAGGTATTTTATTCCACTGGACTTTGTTTCTTTTGATGAATATGTAAGTCGAGGTCAAGCCGCTGACTTGCTTACACGCATGATTGTTTATGGTTATGGAGGAAATGAGCTCACAGAGTACTTAGGGAAGAAGAAAGATTATAATGTTACCTATGATTCTTTGTTGAATGGTGTCTATGTTGAGGGGGAAATGAATGATGCCTCAAGTGGTGAGAAACAGCGGTTTATTGATGCAAATATTGAGGCTGCTTGTTTGGTTTATGAGCTGGATGATTATTTATCATACGATTTGGAAACTCTGGTTGTGGATATTTTTAAGAATTATGGATTTGATGCTGATGATGACGATTATATGGATGATCTTGTTTTGAAATACGAAAACGATTCTGATGTTGAAAATGCTCTAAGGGATGCTTTGGAAGTCTGTGCAGGTGAGTTGTTTGGTGACGAGGATACAATGTGCTACTACATGGAAGAACCTTATAAATTGGAGTCTAGCATTGAGTTGAATGATTGTGCTTCTTGTGTTTGTCGAGAGGGCAATTGGGCCTGTTCAAGTACTTGTGCTGAGGACACTTTATATCCTAGCGATGTAGAGGATCTTAGTTTGACTGTCTTAGATGATGGCAGAATTAAGCTGAGATGGGACAGAGCTGTAGATGACACCGCAGTTGCGGGTTATCAAATACACTACGGTAAAAGTAGTGTAAGTAAGGCCGGCCAGACTTATGATACACATATCGATGTTGGCAATGTGCTCACACATTATTTTACTGATTTGGATGAGGGCACAAAGTACTACTTTTCAGTTGTAGCCTATGATTTGGAGGGATCTGAGAGCCTCTCTTGGGCAACAGAGGTCTCTGGAGTCCCCACTACAAAAGACACTGATCCACCCGATGTAATTTCGTCTGAATCCATTGATTCTACTCATGTAGGGGTTGAGTTTAACGAGCCCATCGTTTTGAGCACTGACCCCCTCAGAAATTTTGAAATAGTCTCGGTTGATGATTCTGGTCTGGACTTAGAAATATCTGAAGTTGTGCTTGGAGAAAATTCTGACGGCATTGACGATACATATGCACTTTTGACTACAAAAGCACAAGAAAACAGGAAATATACCCTTACTGTGAGTGGCGTTTTCGATACGGAAGGAAATGAAATTGAGGTTAATTCCAGCATGTCTGTTTTTGAAGGCACCGAGGAATTGTATTAAATTTTTAAGTCTTTTCTTTTAAATTGATTCAGCGTAAAATCCTTTCGATGTCTCTTTTTGAAAATACCCTAGCTCAGATCGAAAAGGCCAGCACTCTAGTCAATTTGGATGATGAGATTAAGCAAATATTGTCCAATCCTCAGAGGAAAGTGAGAGTAAGTATTCCAATAAGAATGGATGATGGAAGTCTTAAGATCTTTCAGGGATTTCGGGTTCAACATAATAATGCTATGGGCCCTTATAAGGGAGGATTCCGTTATCATCCTCAGGTGGATATTGAGGAAGTTAAAGCTCTGTCCGCCTGGATGACTCTGAAGTGTGCAGTTGTTGATATACCACTCGGAGGGGGGAAGGGCGGTGTAATGGTCAATCCCAAGGAGCTCTCAGAGGCCGAATTGGAGCGTCTTACCAGGGGTTATGTAAGAATGCTAGAGCCCGTGTTAGGTCCTGAGATGGATGTCCCTGCACCGGACGTAAATACAAATTCCAAGATGATGGATTGGTTTGCTGATGAGTACTCAAAACTGAAAGGCAAAGATGTTCGAGGAGTTGTAACTGGGAAATCTCTTGAGGCCGGTGGAAGCAAAGGTAGAAGCGAGGCTACAGCACAGGGAGGAGTATTTGTTTTAGAAGAATTCATCGAGGAAAGGGGGCTTATTCCCAAAGAAACGAAGGTTGTTATTCAAGGCTTTGGAAACGCAGGTGGGGTTGCTGCAAAATTGGTTGCGCCTCTAGGTTTTGAAATTGTTGGGGTTTCCGATTCACAGGGAGGGATCGTCTGTAGTCATGGTATTGATCCAAGTGGTCTTATGTCATGCAAAATTGAGAAGAACTCTGTGAAAAATTGTGGCGTACATGTTGAGGAATTACAGGGTATTGAAGGAGCAAGCTGCAGAATGGTCACCAATGAAGAGCTACTCGAACAAGAATGCGACATTCTTGTTTTGGCTGCTTTAGAAAATCAGATTACTATCGATAATGCTGACCAAATTAAGGCAAGTGTTATTTTGGAACTGGCCAATGGCCCTATAACACCAGAAGCAGATGAAGTCTTGGCGAAGAATGACAAAATAGTGATACCAGATATTTTGGCAAATGCTGGAGGTGTTACTGTGAGTTATTTCGAGATGCTACAAAATGCTAAGGATAAATATTGGTCTGAGGAAGAAATACTAAAGCGACTTAAAAAGACTATGGTAGATGCATGGAAAGAAGTTCATGGGAACTCTCAAAAGTACAATTGTACGCTCCGGAAAGCGGCCTTTGCTACTGCGTTAATCCGATTGGAAGAAAAAATCAAAAAGGGCCTTAAATAAACTATAACAGATCTTGTGTTTTTGGAAAGAGCCTATATACTAAAAATATGATGACCATAGCAAGTTCTTCAGTGGCAAAAGCAGCTAAAGTTCCAGAGGTTTCGGACGCGCAAAAATTCATTTATTCATTTGAGGAGGGAAGCCGAAAGATGGTTGATTTGCTTGGAGGTAAAGGCGCTAATTTGTCTGAGATGACTAAGATTGGCGCACCTGTCCCGGCTGGATTTGTTATTACGACTGAGGTTTGTAGGTTGTTTCTGGACGATGGTAATTATCCGAATGGATTTGCGGATCAGCTGAAGAAAAACCTAGAGGATCTCGAAGATAAAATGGGGAAAAAATTGGGTGACAGTAAAAACCCTTTACTCATATCTGTGAGAAGTGGTGCTGCAGTTTCAATGCCTGGCATGATGGACAGCATCTTGAATTTGGGTTTGAATGATAAGACAGTCAAAGGCTTGATTCAGAAGACTTCAAATGAGCGATTTGCATACGATTCTTATCGCCGTTTTGTCCAAATGTTTGGAAGTGTTGTGATGGGGGTATCCCATGACTTATTTGAAGAGGCGCTTGAGAAGATTAAAGAAAAAAATGGGATAGAATTGGACACAGATCTCACGGCTGATGATCTTAAATCCTTGGTCGATAAATATAAGAAAATTGTTAAAAAAGAGTCGAAGAAGGATTTCCCCGACAAACCTCTTGAACAGCTCAAATTAGCGATTGAGGCCGTGTTTAATTCTTGGGATAACGATAGAGCCAAAACCTACAGGAAAATTCATCATATTACCGGACTGAGAGGAACGGCCGTTAATGTGCAAGCAATGGTATTTGGAAATATGGGGGAAGAAAGTGGTACTGGCGTGGCATTTACTCGCAATCCTTCTACAGGTGAGAGGGTTTTCTATGGTGAATTTTTGATGAATGCACAGGGCGAAGATGTTGTCGCGGGACTTAGAACACCTATGGACATTTCTTCTTTGGAGGAGATAAACAAGCAAGCTTTTGACGAATTGATTAAGGTGAAAGAAAAATTAGAGAAGCATTATAAGGACATGCAAGATATCGAGTTTACTATTGAACAGGGTGAGCTCTTTTTGTTGCAGACTAGGAACGGAAAGCGGACCGCTCATGCGGCCATTAGAATTGCTTGCGAGATGGTAGAAGAAGGCTTGCTCACAAAAGAAGAAGCCCTGCTAAAAATCGATGCAAAATCTTTGAATCAACTTCTTCATCCTCAAATAAAGGTTAGCGCTGAAAAAAATGTTATTGCAAAGGGGCTTCCGGCTTCACCTGGGGCAGCTTGTGGGAAAATTGTATTTGATTCAGATGAAGCAACTACGATGGCTGTAGATCAAAATGAATCTGTAATTTTGGTTCGTAAAGAAACTAGTCCTGAGGATATTCATGGTATGAATGCAGCTCGTGGCATTTTGACTGCTCGTGGTGGCATGACTAGCCATGCAGCCGTTGTTTGTAGAGGAATGGGGAAATGTTGTGTAGCGGGATGTACGGAAATTGTGGTTAATGCAAGTGCAAAAAAATTGATTATTGGTGATTTGGTTTTGAAAGAAGGGGACGTAATTACTTTGGATGGAAGTACCGGTGAAGTAATGCTTGGCGAAATGGAAATGCAGACTCCCGAGTTGACCGGGAATTTTAAAAAGGTGATGGATTGGGCAGATACCATTCGTCAATTAGGTGTCCGTACGAATGCAGACACCCCGGGAGATTGCAGAAGGGCAATTGAGTTTGGCGCTGAGGGCGTAGGCCTGTGTCGAACCGAACACATGTTCTTCGATGATGCACGAATTTATTTGGTTCGGCAGATGATTTTGGCAAAAGATGCGGAGGCCAGGAAAAAGCCTTTAGCTGAACTAAAGAAACACCAGAAAGGCGATTTTGAGGGTATTTTTAAGGTTATGGATGGGATGCCAGTCACAGTACGGTTACTTGATCCTCCACTGCACGAATTCTTGCCTGATAACGATGCTTCCATTCGAGATTTGGCTGATGACTTTAAAATGACTGTTGATGAACTTAAGAGTGTTATCTCCAATTTGCATGAGATCAATCCGATGCTTGGACATAGGGGGTGTCGGCTTGGTATAACTCACCCGGAAATTTATCAGATGCAGGTCCAGGCGATTTCTGAGGCCGCCATAAAGGTAGTTGATAAAGGGCAAGAAGTGAATGTTGAAATCGAGATCCCTTTGGTTGGAGAGGTTCGAGAATTGGCTTTTCTGAGGAAGATAGCAGAGGAAACGATTAGCGAATATGGGGATAAAGTTAATTTCAATTATAAAATAGGAACGATGATTGAAATTCCGAGGGCTTGTTTGACAGCGGATGAGATTGCTCGGGAGGCAGATTTCTTCTCTTTTGGCACGAATGATCTTACTCAGATGGCCTATGGATATTCACGAGATGATTTGGGAAGTTTTGTACCAGCATATTTAGATAAAGGGATTTTGGATAGAGATCCGATGGCCGGGATTGACGAACAAGGTGTTGGGAAATTGATGCAAGTTTGTATTGAGTTGGGTCGCAAGGAAAAACCCGATTTGGAGGTTGGGATTTGTGGTGAACAGGGTGGAGATCCTGCGTCAGTTGAATTTTGTCATCGAATAGGACTTAACTATGTGAGTTGTAGTCCTTATAGGGTGCCGATTGCAAGGTTGGCGGCAGCACAGGCTGCGCTGAGGCCTTAAACATCCCCCCAATTCAATTTGCTGCGTAACATGCGATAGTAGCGGTGTCTTGTGCGAGCGAGATAGATGTAGCGTTTGGAGCGACGGATTTTGATTTTGTCACCGTATTGGAGAGCCATCAAGTCTTGACCATCGATGGTGAGGCCTATATTGGCCCATTCATCGCGTCTTTGCGTCTCAACCGTGATAGTGAGTTGTTTTTTGTCGGGAAGCACTATAGGACGCATGGACAACGAGCTGGGGCATATAGGTGTGACAACCAGACCTTCGATATATGGATGAACAATTGGGCCGCCTGCTGAAAGAGAATGGGCAGTGGAGCCCGTTGGAGTGGAAATTATAATGCCGTCCGCTCTGAATCTAACCAATTTGCGTCCGTCGAGCTCACAGTCCATTTTGATTAGTCGGGCAAAGGAACCCTGGTTGATTACTGCGTCATTCAGAGCAAGATGAGTTTCGAGCTTTTTGCTGTCGCGATAGACTGTCACTCTTAAGATTGATCTTCGATCTGTGTAGTATTTGCCAGCAAAAACGGTATCTAGACATTCAAACATTTTTTCGGGAGTACATTCAGTGAGAAATCCTAGGTTGCCAAAATTTATGCCGAATATTAAAACTTTGTGCCTTGTAAGCCGTCGTGCAGTTTTCAGTAAAGTACCATCACCTCCAAGGACAATAACCAGATCTACCTTTTTCAAGAGCTCACTTTTTTTGGAGCCCTCTTTACCCCTAAATAAAGCAGCAGCATTTTTGTCGAGCAGAATTGTCTTTTTTTTCTTTCTAAGATAGAGAAGCAGTTTGTTCAAGCATTTTTTATGCTCCTTAACGCTGCGCTTAGTAATGATGCCGACTTTTTGGAGAGTTTTTTTTTGGGGCATTGGTTTGAGATTAGTGGGTTTTATCTTACTAGAGTTTTTCTATTATCTGAAGAAGTTTTTGGGCTGATTTCTCCCATGAGAATTTGCGAGATTGTTGCAGACCTTTATTTCGCAGTTTTTCACATAATTCCTCGCTACTTGCCAGCTTTAGCATTGCTGAGGCGATTTCCATTGGTTTTTCGGGGTTGATTAGTAGCGCGCTGTCCCCTACAACTTCCGGGATTGAGGAGGAATATGAAGCAATTACGGGACATCCGCATTTCATAGCCTCTAAGGGCGGTATACCGAATCCTTCGTAAAGTGAGGGGAAGATCAGTGCTTTTGCCAAATTGTATAGGCCAATTAAACTTTTTCCCGAGAGATACCCCAGAATATGCACCTTCTTGCTAAGATGATTTTCTCTTATCTCCTCGTATATAGGCTGAAATTCCCAACCTTCTTTTCCCACAATGATTAGATGATAATTCGGAAATTTCTCACCAAATTTTGCAAAAGCTTTGATAAGTCCTGGGTAATTCTTCCTTGGTTCGAGAGTACCGACTGCCAAAAAGAAATTCTGAGGGAGATTGGTTTTTGCTACGAACGGCGAGAGAGAACTCTTTTCAATCGGCTTAAAATCATCACTAGCAGAGCAGTAAACAGTGTCCATTTTGTCTTTCTCATATTTAAATTTTTTAAAGATATCCTTTTTGGTGTTATTAGAAACAGTAATTACCTGATCAGCTTTTTTGAGCGCACGTTTGAGAAAAAGCTTCTCTAGAATGACAGCCTTTTTGTTGTGACGATTTGGAAAGAGGAATGCGACTAGATCGTGCACCGTCACTATGGTTTTGATGCTATAGGGTAACAATGCTGGTGTTATATAACTGCTTGGGGCAAAGAAAACATCGACCTCCTCTCTTTTGACATCGCGAATGATTTTTTTGTGCCAGAATAGGCCACGGCCTTGGATTAATTTGACTTTGGCATTCTTAAATTGCTGAAAACCCGCTATTCCTTCTTTCGCGTAAAGAATGTACTCGTTTTCGGAGTCAAGCTGAAGAAGATTTTGGACAATATGAAAAGTATACCAACCTTTGCCGGCTTTCTCTCCCCCTGCTGTGCGGATGTCTATAGCGATCTTCATGTTTCGATTATACTTTACAATGCTTAATTTTGCGATATGCTAGGGACAGACAATAACCAAATTACCATGCCTGATTCATTTAAGGCCCGACTAAAGAAATTGCCGATAATGCAGAAACTCATTTTGATTGGCTCTATTCTTGTTGTGGTTGGTGTTTTTCTGCCTTGGTACAAAGATATTGATAGGTTTAATATTGGAGATAGTTTCCTTGGTATTACTGGTCCGCTTTATCTTGCGGGATTTTTGGTATTGCTTAGCGGAATGATTTCACTTGGGATTATAGTTACTCAGCTTCGTGGCAAGGCTCTGCCTAAGCTGCCTTTGAGCGAGAGGCATTTTCATGTTTTTAATGGCGTACTTTCTTTGCTCATGCTGATTCTTGCAGCATCAGTTTATTTCCATCCTAAATTTGGAATTAATTTAACCGACAAAGCCGCTGGAATTGGTATGATTTTTGGATTTATTGGAAGTGCTGCGATTTTGCTTTGTGCTATTTTGATGGGTCGCATTAAGGAAGTTAATTTTGAGCAGGAGGGCCATCTTGAACCGCTAATTGATATGACTGAGAGACCACAAAGTAATGTTAAACCTGCTCCGGAAGTGCCAACGGAGGAAGCACCCGTGATGGAGGATACGCCTGCGGTGGACAAAGATGCTACTGTGGGGGAAGCTATGAAGGCTTCCGAGGTTAAAGAGGGGCCGGGCAATGCTTGGGGGCCTGTGCAGGAATCAATCAACAATTATAGGGCTGACAAGCGAGATACTAATGATATCCAATGACAGAGGAAAAAAAGAAAGAAGAGCCAATTATATTTTATTGTAAAGACTGTGAGGAAATAGTTGACACTACTCCAGTTGGGAGAAAGTATGTTTATAAGTGCAAGAAATGTGGCACGAAGAATGTGGCTTTTGGGACTCCCAAAAGTATCCGTGGTTTTTTTAGAATGGATGATAATGAAAAGAAGGATAAACAAGAAGAAAAAGGAGAGGACTCTAAAGTTATTACTGGGGCAAAAATTTAGAAAAATTTTAAGTTTTTTTAATAAAAATTTAATGTTTAGGTGATATGGTAGGGGTGTTGTTAGATTGTAAATTTTAGTATTGACAGGTGAGCATATACTCACCTATACTGCCAACACTCTTATTCTTTAAAAACAAATACTATGGAGTCAAAAAATGAAAAGGCAAAAGCGATTGAACTTGCGATTGCACAAATTGAAAAAAACTTTGGCAAGGGGGCTGTCATGAAGATGGGGGAAGCTACTAAGGTCCCTATCGAGACCATTTCTACCGGCTCGATTTCTCTAGACATTGCGTTAGGTGGTGGTGTGCCACGTGGCCGTGTCGTCGAGATCTACGGGCCAGAAAGCTCCGGCAAAACAACACTAAGTCTTCATATTCTAGCTGAGACTCAAAAAACTGGAGGGACCGCAGCATTTGTGGACGCTGAGCATGCCCTTGACCCAGAATATGCTAAAAAAATTGGCGTCAATGTTGATGAGCTGATTTTGTCCCAACCAGACAGTGGTGAACAAGCCCTAGAAATAGTTGAGACTTTGGTGCGCAGTAATGGACTCGACTTGATAATAGTTGATTCGGTGGCTGCACTTACACCAAGGGCAGAAATTGATGGTGACATGGGTGACGCTCACATGGGATTGCAAGCCCGCTTAATGAGCCAGGCGCTTCGAAAATTAACCGCCATTGTCTCCAAGACTAAAACCACTGTGATTTTCTTAAATCAGCTACGTATGAAGATCGGCGTAATGTTTGGCAATCCTGAAACCACAACTGGTGGGCAGGCTCTTAAGTTTTACTCTTCTGTGAGAATGGATATTCGGGCTTGCGGCAAGATTGAGGATGCCGGCAACGTAGATAAGGAATTAGTCGGCAATAAAGTTCGCGTAAAGGTCGTAAAAAATAAGATTGCTCCTCCTTTTAAGACTGCTGAATTCGATATTATGTACAACAAGGGCATCTCTTTTGAAGGTGACTTGCTGGATTTGGCTACTAAGTACAACGTTACTCGCAAGGCTGGTGCGTTTTATAGCTATGGCGATACCAAACTTGGTCAGGGCAGAGAAAATGCAAAAGGCTTCCTTATGGAGAATGAAAAAACTCGTAAGGCTATAGAAAAGGATGTAAACACCCTTATCTATGGCAGCCCGAAGGAGGTTGAAAAAATTGTAAAAAAACTACCTGCTAATGCCTAGTGATTACGAAAAATTACTGAATTATACTTTTCGTATTCTCGCAAAGAAACGATACACGACTTGCGAAATGCAAAAGAAATTGGATCAGTACGCCAAGAGGCGCCACATTGAGGATTCTTCACTTATCCGCCGTGTGCTTGATAGACTGATTGAACTTAGGTACCTGGACGATGAGCAATATGCTGAGGATTACGTTGCTACAAGAGTGAAATTCAAGCCGCGTGGAAAATTCTTACTAACCAAGGAATTAAAATCAAAAGGGATTTCCCCGGATATGCTTGAAAAAGTACTAAATAAATCCCCCATTGATGAACTCGATATGGCCCTCCAAACTTTGCAGAAAAAGGAAAAGCAGTGGGGTGACTTAAGTCATTTCAAAAGAAAAGAAAAAGCATTTAGATTCCTTGCTACAAAGGGTTTTGACACAGATACTATTTACAAAACTGTTGGTGAGCGGTACAATGCTATTAGTTAAGTAGGGTCTTATTAAGATCCTGCTTTTTTACTGTTTAAACAAAATCAATATGCAATCACAATTTCTTGCTGCGATTAATCAACTCTGCGATGAGAAGAATATTTCAAAAGATCGTGTAGTTGAAACAATCAAGGCTGCCTTGAAGGCTGCTTATAGAAAAGACTATGGAAACAAAGATCAAAATGTGGATATAGATCTGGATAATAGTTCTGGGTTAGTTACAGTTTTTCTTGTTAAGGAGGTCGTTAAAACAGTTGAAGAAGAAGAGCTCGAAATCAGTGAAGCTGAGGCCAAAAAGTATGACAAAAAAGCTAAGGTTGGAGATGAAGTAAGAATCGATGTTACCCCGACTAATTATGGTCGTATTGCGGCTCAAGCTGCTAAACAAGTAATCATTCAGAGGATTCAGGAGGCTGAGCGTGATGTTATGTATGATACTTTCAAAGATCGTGAAAATGAGTTGATTAACGCTATTGTTCACCGTGTTGACGGACGAAATGTTTATCTAAATCTGGATGACAAAATAACAACTACCCTGCCATACGATCAGCAAATTTCTGGAGAGAAGTATTATTCAGGTCAGAGAATTAAGCTATATTTGGATAAAGTTATTAAAACTACAAGAGGTCCGGAGCTTCTTATTTCTAGGACTCATCCGAATTTGGTTAAGAAACTCCTAGAACTGGAGATTCCAGAAATTAAATCAAACTTGGTTGAAGTCAAATCAATCGCACGTGATCCAGGAGTTAGATGTAAGGTGGCTGTTTTCTCCAATGATGAAAAAATTGACCCGATTGGCTCTTGTGTAGGCCAAAAGGGTGTGCGTGTACAGAATATTATGGAAGAACTGCATGGTGAAAGGATAGACATTATACAGTGGTCTGAGGATATGCAGGATTATATAAAAACAGCTTTAGCTCCCGCGAAGACTGCAGTAACTATTTTGGACGAGAAGGATAAACGTGCAAAAGTTTATGTGCAGCCTGATCAAAGGCCTCTTGCTATTGGTAAACAAGGGCAAAATGTGCGTTTGGCATCTATTCTGACTGGTTGGGAGATAGATATTCTGGATATCGGTGACTATGAGGGCAGCAAAACTGATGACACCAAGGCAGAAGAGAAAATTGACGCAAAAGATATCAGTGAACTTGGGATTGATGATAAGCTTGTTGAAGCACTGAAAGCGACAAACCTAACTCAGGTCGAACAGATGAAAGGCCTATCAGCAAAAGATCTTTCTGAAATAGATGGCATTGATGAAAAAGGAGCAAAGGTTATTGAAGCAGCGGTGAAGAAGGCTAAGTAGGTTTATTTTAAGACCTTTTTCTGCTATAATTATAAGATATTTGATTCTTAATTATGGCAGAGGGAGACGACAGTACAGATAGCTCACAAACTAAAGTGGCCAAGCCTACGGATGAGGCGGCTGCTAAGTCTTCGGAGTCTGCAGAGACGGCTGCGCCTGCAAAAACCGATGCTCCTGCAGAACCTGCTCCTGCAAAAGCCGATGCTCCTGCAGAAACGGCTGCTCCAGCATAGACTGCTCCAGCAAAAGCTGATGCTCCAGCAGAGGCTGCTCCTGCAAAAGCCGATGCCCCTGCAAAACCTGCTGCTCCAGCAAAAGCTGATGCACCTGCTGCTTCAACTAATATTGCTAATGTTAATCGTGATTTCCAAGAGCAATCTACCTCTAAGAAAGCTCAAACTCTGGGGATTCCTTACGTAGATATTGGAAAAACACCTTTGAATGCTGATTTTCTGAGATTGCTGGACTATGAGACTGCAAGTAAGGCTCGCGCAATCCCATTCTTCAAGGTCGGCAAAAAACTCCGAGTTGCAGTCGAAAACCCTGATAGTGCAGAAGCTAAAGGCGCTGTTAAGACTCTAACGGACAAGAGTTATGAGGTAACCCTTAATCTCGCGTCTGCCGCTGGTATTGATGATGCCCTAAAAGTTTACCAGGAGGGAGATAAATATAAAAAAGTAGAGATAGTCGAAAAAGTTGAGGAAGAATCCATAGGAACCCACGAAGAAGAAATTGCAAAAGTAAAGGAACTTGGAAGCCAGCTTGAAGCCGTCACCGCCGAGGAAGCATTAAATATGGTAAATATCGCTGCGATAAAAACTGGTGTCTCAGACATACACTATGAGCCTGAAGAGACAAAAGTGGTTGTGCGTTTTAGAATTGACGGGATGCTCCATAAGGCTTTTGAGATGAAAACTGATGTCTACGGACGGCTAGTGAATCAAATAAAATATTCCAGTAAATTACAGCTAAATGTTACTACTATTCCTCAGGATGGGCGCTACTCCTTCAAATTTAATCAAAAGGTAATTGGTGTTCGTGTTTCTTCTATCCCCACACCTTCTGGAGAATCATTTGTATGTAGACTTTTGATCAGTGAGGAAAAGCCACTTAATCTCGAGGATCTTGGATTTCAGGGTTTAGCGCTAAAAAATCTGCAGAAGGCCTGCAATATCTCACATGGAATGATTCTATCTACTGGTCCTACAGGATCTGGAAAAACCACCACTCTGTATACGATCCTTATCACCATGAATACACCAGAGAATAAGACCATTACTCTCGAGGATCCGGTAGAATATCAGATTGATGGGGTTACACAGAGTCAGATTGATGAAAAAAGAAAATACACTTTTGGAGGTGGTCTGAGAGCGATTCTCAGGCAAGATCCTGACGTCGTAATGCTTGGGGAAATCCGTGACAAGGAAACCGCTGAAACCGCTGCACAAGCGGCTCTAACTGGGCATGTACTTTTAAGTACTCTGCATACAAATAGTGCTCTAGAAACAATCCCTCGAATGATAAATATGGGCTTACCGGCTTTCATGGTCGCTCCAGCAATTAATACAATCATTGCTCAACGCTTGGTAAGAAAGGTGTGTCCAAAATGCTCAACAAAGGCACCGATAAAGGATTCTGAAAAGAAAGAATTTGAGGAAATTATGGAGAATTTGAAGAAGGTCAATCCAAATGCTGTAGTCGATATTCCAACGGAAGTGCCAAAAGTCGCAAGTTGTGATACCTGCAGTAATACTGGCTACAAAGGACGAGCAGTACTTGCTGAGGTAATTACGTTAGATGAAGAAATAAAGGACCTCATTATGAATAATGCA
Source organism: uncultured Candidatus Peribacteria bacterium (assembly GCA_964499425.1). Classification (GTDB taxonomy): domain Bacteria; phylum Patescibacteriota; class Gracilibacteria; order UBA1369; family LOWO2-01-FULL-3; genus JAQBYK01. Next base: position 57,407 of record CAZCLD010000001.1, read on the forward strand.
AGCATGGTTGACCTAATAACTGCTGCCAGAAAAATGGGTATGATCACTATGCGGGAAGATGGATACATGAAAGTAGCACAGGGGTTTACCACTTTGGATGAAGTTTACAGGGTTACGAGCGTTTCAAGTTAGTTCTGACGAATGAGCTAACAAGTAACATTATTATTCCAAAAATGAGAAACAGATATTTGAACGGCAGGAAGAATAGAATTACTGCCCCTATTGTTGGTGTTAGAAAGAACGCTACAGGATCAGAAGTCATATAGACTCCATATAGCTCATCTTCCTTATCTTCTGGCAAGTGTCTGAATAGGAAATCTTCCTGCAATGGTTCGACCAAGGCGCCACCCAAATTTATCATGATCAAGAATATGAAGGCTAAAATTACATTGGGGCTGAAAAATACTGATATGAGTAATCCG
>CAZCLD010000002.1:0-51751 GCA_964499425.1 uncultured Candidatus Peribacteria bacterium
AATGGTACCCGAGACAGGATTCGAACCTGTGACCTTCGCCTTAGAAGGGCGCTGCTCTATCCAGCTGAGCTACTCGGGCATAGTACTGACTAATTTTCTTTTGTTTTTCCTCGTATTTTAGTTTGATCTATCCGAGCAGCTGCGCTTTTGATAGTGAGCTGAGGGCTCCCCAGCTGAGCTACTCGGGCATGTTGTGAAGATTATAGATCAACTTATTAATATAACAAGCTCTTCCAAGTTAATTAGATCGTTCTCAATTGCTATTGCTACTGCAAACACGATTGAGTTATTTAGCATGTGAAATACTATGGCCGGCCATAACGATTTAGAATGGATAACCATACGATTTATGATCAACCCAAGTATAAATATTGGGATGAAACTCTGCCAAGGTACGTGCAATACAGCGAAAATTGTCGCAGTTAATATGCTGCCCCAGAAGACTCCTATCTTGTTCGATAGGGTTCTGAGAAAGAACCCACGGAAAATTAATTCCTCCACAATTGGTGCGATTCCTACAACCATCACCCCTACTATGATCAGATTTGGAATTCCATTTCCAAAAATTGGGAGGATTTCCTCTTGAACTTGATACCCGGGTATCCTGATATTTGTGTAGAGGATGAATACTGCTATTAGAATAGATATCCCGATATAGAGAAGATAGCTGCTAAGGACTAGACCAATAGTTCTAAGGATACCAATCTTTTTGAAACCGAAGTGTTTCCATTTTAATTTGTACTTTTTCTTTGTGATTATGATGAATGGCACTAGTACAGCTAGCCATTGCAAAAGAAAGATCCCCGCAAAGATGAGGACTTGGTGTTCTGTCCCTTCGATAAGCTCTTTGACATTAAAATATTGAAGGCCGACGGTTGCCAGTATTATTAGGATTCCACTGATGATAATCACTGAAATTATATCCTTTACGGACCAGGGAGCTTGAAAATACTTCTTCATTCTGTAAAATGGGTTTGTAAGTATGTTCATTTTACAAAGTTTATGGAGCTTCGTGAAGGGGAAAGAATTTTAAAGGTCTATCACCACCATCCAACACCCTTTGTGTTTGATGTTCTAAAAGTGATTTTAGGTACTTTTCCGTTTTTATTGTTGCTCATGTTATTCAAGCCTCTGTTCTCACATAATGTCTACATTATTATCCACCTAGTACTGCTTTTTTTGTTTTCCCTGTTGATCACGTATGTGGCCTTTATCTATTGGCTTGATAAATTGGTTGTAACTAATATTCGGATTGTTCACATCGATTGGAAGTATTTGACCATAAGGGAAGAATCTGAAGCTCTCCTAAAGGATATCCAGGATATCCAAACGATGGAGCATGGGTTTTTGGCCTATTTTCGGATTTTTGATTATGGCACGCTGAGGCTTGATACTGCTTCTTCCTATATAACTTTGGTGTTCACTCAGGCTCCAAGTCCTGAACACATCAGGCGGTTTATTTTTAAAACAAAAAAACAGTGATTGAGAGTGAGGAAGAAAATTTGGAGGAAATTGTCACTGCCAGTAGTGGTGAATTAACTGAGTTCGAAAATAAACTCAGACCTAGACGTTTGGAGGATTACATTGGACAAAAGAACATTAAAAGCAATTTGAGCATTTCTATTGAGGCCTCCAAAAAAAGGAAGGATCCGCTGGATCATGTATTGCTTCATGGTCCTCCCGGGCTTGGGAAGACGACCTTAGCTCATATTATTGCAAATGAGGCTGGAGTGAATATCAAGGTCACTTCGGGTCCTGCTTTGGAAAAACAGGGTGATGTTGCTTCCATTATTTCTAATCTGGATGAACACGATGTTCTATTCATTGATGAGATTCATCGTTTAAAACCTGTGGTTGAGGAGGTTCTTTATACTGCAATGGAGGACTATGGTATTGATATCATCATCGGTAAGGGTCCTTCGGCCCGTAGCATGCGAATCAATCTGCCCAAATTCACCCTCATAGGAGCTACTACTAAATTGAGCAGCATTTCTGCCCCATTGAGATCGCGCTTTGGTAATGTTTTTAAGCTGCAATTTTATGATGAGAATGACATTAAGGAGATTATTTTGAGGTCAGCGAATATTCTTAAATGTGACATTGATAAGAAATTGGCTAGTTTTTTGGCTAAATCTTGCAGGCAAACACCAAGGATTGCTAATCGTTTACTTAAAAGGGTTAGAGACTATGCCGATGTAAAGAACAATTCTGTTATCGAGGAGTCTGTTTTGGAAAAGTCTCTGGATGCGATTGGTATAGACGCGCTTGGGCTCGACCATATGGACAGAGATATGCTTGCACTTATTATCCAGAAATTTCGAGGAGGGCCCGTAGGACTGAGCACGCTGGCTGCAGCAATTTCTGAGGAGCAAGCTACGATTGAAGATATATATGAGCCTTTTTTGATCCAGATAGGGTTTTTAGAGAGAACGCCAAGAGGCAGGATTGCAACTGAAAGAGCCTACGAACATCTTGGCTTTGAATTGAGTTTGTGATACATTTTTGACCATGAAATTATTGTTTCTAAGGTTTGTTTTGCTTTTTGCACTGCTTTCGTTCACTGGGTGCAATCTAATAGATGAGAACTTTAAGGATGAACCTGATTTTACCGTACTTACTGGGGTTTTGTCAGCACAGGACCCAGGAGATGAATATGAGGGGAGTCATCTCTTGACGGACTCTGAGGGTACTGTCTTTCCTGTGAGAAGTAATATGATTAATCTGGGGGCAGCTCAATATTTAGACAATGGCGTTGAGTTGACCGGTGTTTTGAATAGTGAGGACGATGTTTTTGGAGTTACGGGTATTAAAGTTGTGGAAATTTTGTCTGATATCAGAGTTACTATGGCTAAATTCCAAGAGTATAAGAATACCGAATTGGGCTTTAGGCTTAAATACTACGAGGATTGGACCATTCGTGAGGAAGAGGGCAAGGTCATTTTCTTTTCTCCAGAAGAATCTGAATCGCAGGAAACAATGGAAATCTCTCAGTCCCTATTCCCATATCAACCAGCTTTGGATGAGGATGGAGGTAGTGATACTCCCCTGGAGGCTTATTTCAAATCACAAGGTTGGTTTGACACCTTGGCTTATACAGAGCACCAGATAGGGCCTGACAAGGTAGCTGCCTGGAGCATAGATAATTCAGTCAGCTTGAGGTACTACCTTTACAGAGCTGGCTTGATATATGAGATTTCGATTAGCTCAAAGAGTGATTTTGAGGTTGTTTTTGCTGAGATGTTCTCTGAGTTTAGATTTGTAGGTTTTGGCGTAGAGGATGATTCGTCTGATGCGGATTTGGATGCGCACATTATTGATCCTCCTGGACCAACAGCTGAGCTGCCTGAGTTGGATTTTGAGCTAACTACTTTCGAGAGTCTCCCCTATTTGTTTAGTGGCCAATACCCTTCTAGTTGGTATTATGCTGGTTCATCTGGATCTGGTTCAGAAGTTTTAAGGCATTACGGCTTTGGGGATGAACCTCTTGATGAATCTAATGAGATTCTGAGCCTAGATGTAATTTCCTCTGACCTTCCAACGTCTGCTACCACGACTATTGGTGGACGCGATTTCGTGGAGATGTATTCTGCTAGAGGCACTTACACCGTCTATACATCTGTTGGTAATCGCAATTATAGGCTTAGTGGTCCTGACGAATATCAGGACTTACTTCTAACAATGGCCGCTAGTATTTCTCCTCTTGAGAGTACTGAGTAAGCTTTCTTTTGACAAAATACGGTTAGCACTCTATGCTTGTGAGTGCTAGGCTATTAAACCATCAACCTGTTAATCGTCAAAGTCAAATCAGGTAAAGCCATTCTAAGAACAATTTTTTTATGCTAGAATGTAATGACTTCAATATATAACTAAAATCACTATATGTCCGAATTCAATCATTTTAACAAGTTTACCAAGGAGGCGAAGAGAGCTCTTATTGTCGCTCAGGAGAAGGCCAAAGAGGCTAAACTTAGTTATGTGGGGACTGAGCACATTCTAATAGGAGTGCTCTCACAGGAGAATTCATTGGGGGCATCAATTCTGCTTAATTTTGGGGTATCTCTTGAGAACGTTTACCTAGTCCTTAAAACGGTTGGCAGGACTAGTGCACCGACCAAGTCTAAGGATCCGGGCGGTCTCAGCGGTTTTGCGAAGGAGATTATCGAAGAAGCTGTAAAGATAGCACACGAGTATAAGCATTCTTTTGTGGGTACAGAGCATCTTCTTTATTCTCTAGTATCTCAAAACAATACTGCCGCAACTGTCATTCTTGAAAATATGAAAGTTTCACCTCAAGATGTTAAGGAGCAGATTTTGGAGATTTTTGAGAGAGCGAAAGGATTTGCTGGAAAGGATGGATCTGTAGATCCAGGCACAGCTATAGCTGAGTCTTCACCTAAGACTCCTCAAATGATGAATCCTATTGAGTTTTTTCTTACTGGCCTCCAAGGAGTTTTGACCGGGCAGAATAAGGATTCGTATCAAAAGGAAACTTATAAGTCCAAGAAAAAGGACGAAAAAAAGAAGTCTGAAACTCCTGCTTTGGATTATTTCTCAACTGATATGGTTGAAGAAGCCAGGAAGGGGAAGATGGATCCAATTATTGGCCGGAGGACAGAAATTGAGAGAGTAATAAGCATTTTGTCTCGAAAGACTAAAAATAACCCTGTATTAATTGGTGAATCTGGCGTTGGGAAAACAGCTGTTGCTGAGGGCCTTGCACAGGCAATTGTGCGCGAAGAGGTACCCGAAAATATGCTGGATAAAAAAATACTATCTATCTCGATGGCCTCTGTAGTTGCAGGGACTAAATATCGAGGTGAATTCGAAGAGAGAATTAAACAAATAATTGAAGAAACTAGCTCACAAGATAATGTGATTCTGTTTATTGACGAATTTCATACTGTTGTCGGCGCTGGTAGTGCTGAAGGCAGTCTGGATGCTGCTAATATCCTTAAGCCAGCATTGTCTCGTGGGAAAATACAGGTACTTGGTGCCACTACAACTGTTGAGTACAGAAAGAATGTTGAAAAGGATGCTGCTTTGGACAGGCGTTTCCAGGCTGTAATGGTTGAGGAAGCTACAATTGAAGCAACTAGGGAAATCCTGGAAGGGATAAGAGAAGCCTTTGAGGATCATCACAGTTTGATTATTTCTCCTGAGGCTTTGTCCTCTTCTATAAGACTTTCTAGGAGGTATATTAATGACCGATTTTTGCCTGATAAGGCTATAGACCTTATTGATGAAGCCGCGGCAAAAAGGCGTATCAAATCCAAAGTAAGTAATGATAAGATCAAAAAACTACAGAGGAAGCTTTCTTCAGTAATCAAGAAGAAAGAGGAATGTGTTTCCAGGCAGGATTACGAAAAGGCAGCTGAGCTTAGGAATGAGGAGCTTGAATTGGTCAAGCAGATAGATGAACAAAAGTATGTCAGGGTGCCTCGTTCTAAGCGTGAAATTCTTAATGAAGATGATATAGCGTCAGTTGTTTCTAGTATTACTGGTGTTCCAGTTACCAAACTTGTAAAGGATGATATCTCCAAGCTCAAATCTCTAGAATCCTCCCTCAAAAAGCGGATTATAGGCCAGGCGGAGGCTATTACAGCTGTTTCGCAGGCTATACGACGTTCTCGTGCTGGATTTGCTGATGAGAGAAGGCCAATTGGCTCATTTATATTTATGGGACCGACTGGAGTTGGTAAAACCGAGCTTGTTAAGGCCCTTGCTGAGGAGGTTTACAATGATCGTAACGCGCTTATTAAAATTGATATGAGTGAGTTTATGGAGAGACACAATACCTCTCGGCTTGTTGGTGCTACAGCAGGTTACGTTGGCTATGAGGATGGTGGGCAGCTTACTGAAGCTGTAAGAACTAAGCCTTATAGTGTTGTTTTGTTTGATGAAATTGAAAAGGCTCATCCAGATGTTTTTAATCTTCTTCTTCAAATTATGGAAGATGGCGAATTGACCGATGCAAAAGGGCGAAAAGTTGATTTTAGAAATACGATAATCGTAATGACTTCTAATATTGGTGCTAAGAAATTGACCGAAAAGGCTGCGCCAATTGGATTTTCTTCGGACAATGCTGATATTGAAAAGGCTGAAGAGGACTTTGAAGCTATGAGCGATGAGATTATGAAAGATTTGAAAGATCACTTCCGACCTGAATTTTTGAATAGGCTCGACAAAGTGTTGATCTTTCATGCTCTGACTAACTCTGACATTCACGAAATCGTTAAGTTGCACCTTAAGTACCTGCAGGATCGCCTCGAGGAGAAGAAGCTTGTAATTAAAGCGAGCCCTGGTGCATTGGATATTTTGGCAAAAGAAGGTTATGACCCTAAATATGGAGCCAGGCCTATCAGGAGGGCTCTTCAGGAGCATGTAGAAGACCCATTAACCACCAAGTATCTAAACGGAGATTTCAAGGACGGAGATCGGGTTAATATTGTAAAGAAGGGAAAAGGCATTGATTTAGTAAAGAACAAAGCTTGACACCGTTATTATTGCTACCTATAATCGCCCTGCTTCATTGAAGACAGGGCGTTTTTATTAGCAAGATTGCCTTTAGAACGTGAAGCTACTAATTATTAAGAGATCTTGCTAAGTAAGGAGTATGACTAATTATACTAGTTCTATAATGGATGAACTGCTGAAGAATGCAGAAGACATCCAGCTGCCTGTTCCGGGATCGCTTGTTGACGGTCTCGTAGTTTCAGTTATGAAAAACAAAGTGCTTGTTGATTTAGATGGCATGGCTACTGGGATTATTGCGGGCCAAGAAACTCAGGATAGCTCAGGTACTATTAAGGATTTAAAGGAGGGTGATACAGTTTCTTCGTATATTTTGGAAGAAGAAAATGAGGATGGATTGGTTGTTTTGTCTCTACGTAAAGCCAGTCAGCAAAAGACTTGGGATAAATTCTTGAATGCATATGATACTGGAGAATCCATAACAGTTGCAGCTAATGAGGCTAATAAAGGCGGACTTTTGCTTAATGTAGATGGGATTAAGGGTTTTATTCCTGTTTCGCAGCTTGCCCCTCTACATTATCCTCGTGTTAACGGACAGTGCCCAGTTTCTCGGTTGGTTACAGAAATTGATTGGGATTCCTCTACTCGTTAAGATAATTAATTTGGTTAGGGTAAGTGGCAAGCTAATTCTCTCTGAGAGGGCTGCTGAATCCGAAAAACGAAAAGGGTCTCTTGAGAAACTGGACGTTGGTCAGAAGATTAAAGGAAAGATTAGCGGTATTGTGAATTTTGGTATTTTCGTGACTTTTAATGGTTTGGAAGGTTTGGTTCATATTTCAGAAATCGCTTGGGGTCATGTAAAGGATCCTAATGATTATGGAAAACTTGGAGATGAGGTAGAAGTATTGGTAATAGGTAAGGAAAAAGACAAGATTAGCCTTTCTATGAAGCGGTTGGTTCCTGATCCATGGATAGAAGCTACAAAGAAATACAAAGTCGGCACAATTGTCACAGGTGAAGTTAATCGTATCACTCCTTTTGGGGCTTTTGTTAAGCTGGACGATGAGATTAATGGTTTGATTCATGTAAGCGAAATTACTTCTGACGGAGTTGATGAACCTGGAGATAATCTTAGAGTTGGAGATAAGGTGAAAGCCAAAATTATTGCAATCGACCCTGATGACCATAGGGTTGGACTCTCAATAAAGGCTTTAGATGAGAAGACTACAAAGACAAAGGCTAGTGCCGTAGACGAACAAGGTGAGGCGAAGGCACATGGATCGGAAACGCCAGAGGGTACAGAGGCCGATGAGGAAGCTCCCGTGAAGACAGAAAAGAAGAAAAAGACGGCTGAAAAGAAAGCTAAGTCTGAAAAAAAGGAAGAGAAGGATAGTGAATAGTTATGGAGCTGAATTCAAATCAAAGCAAGGCTGTTTCGCATGACAAAGGGCCGCTTCTTATCATCGCTGGTGCTGGCACTGGCAAGACGAGGGTTATTACTTCGCGTATTTTAGAGTTGATTAATTCCGGCAAGGCTTCCCCCACTGAGATTCTTGCACTTACTTTCACGGAAAAGGCTTCCAATGAAATGATTGAGCGCATCGATATTGAAATGCCTCTTGGCTACGAGGAGCTGAATATTCGAACTTTCCATGCTTTTTCCGATCAGCTTCTCCGGGAATCCGGTTTGGAAATAGGTATTGATCCCGGATACAAGATCCTTAGCCAGGTCGATCAGTGGTTCTTTTTCAAGAAGCACCTTTTTGATTTCGATTTGGATTACTATAGGCCTCTGGGTAATCCTAATCGCTTCATTTATTCTATTTTGAACCATTTTAGTAAGCTGAAGGATGAGTTAATCGATGTTGATGATTACATCAAGTTCAGTGATAAATTAAGTGGTGAAGACCAGCAGAAGATGCAGGAGATAGCAAAGACTTTTGGAAAGTATCAGGAGGTTCTATTAGAGAATAATTATCTGGATTTTGCAGACCTGAGCTATTATGCCAATAAATTACTCGAGAAGAGATCCTCTGTCCTGGAAAAGTATCGAAAGCAATTTAAGTATATTCTTGTTGATGAGTTCCAGGATACTAATTACGCTCAGTTCCAACTGGTCCTGAAATTGGCTGGAGATCATAAGAATCTCTGTGTGGTTGGGGATGATGATCAAAGTATTTACAAATGGCGGGGGGCGAGTCTGAGCAATATTCTTCAATTTGAGAAGCACTTTCCTTCTACTGAGAAAATCGTTTTGACCGATAATTATCGAAGCTCTCAGAACATCTTGGATTGTTCATACTCTTTGATCCAGAATAATAATCCGGACCGCTTGGAGCCACGTCTTGGTCTAAGTAAAAAGTTAACATGTCACTCTTCTGAGGATAATCCGGTGGAGGTCCATCATTTTCCTGATTTTATCCAGGAGAGCAGCTTTGTTGCTGAAAGAATCAAGGAACTTCATGAAAGTGAGGGAGCTGACTATAAGGATTTCGCAATTTTGTTGCGAGCCAATCAGCAAACTCACCCCTTTATAGACGAATTAAAGCAACTGGGGATCCCCTATCAAGTCAAGAACCCAAAGGGCCTTTTTTCGCTAGATGAAATCAAGGATTTGATTGCTGTTGTCCGTTTGGTCGCAGCTCCGAATGATGATATTAGCTTGCTGAGAATTTTGAAGATGGATGTGTTCGACATACAAATGTCTGAGATTTTGGAATTCCTAGGGAAGCATAAATCCCAGCTGTTTAGGCAACTTGAGAAGCCTGAGGAGCCATTGCCGGGATTCGAGGACGGGTTTTCGAAAATCCATAAGTTGTTCACACATCTAATCGAATTTTCAAAGAAGCACTCAGTCGGCTTGGTTATCAACGAATTTTTGAATGGCTCTGGTTATCTGCGATATCTGACTGAGAAGGAACATTTTGAGGTACTTGATAACATAAATGAGTTCGCCAGGCAGGTCTCTAAATTCGAGAAGGAAAATGAGGATAGTACTGCGCTTGATTTTGTGAATTACCTGAATTTGCTAGAGGAGGCTAATGCTGTTTTTGCTGTTGATAGTTTTGGTGATAGGAATTCTGTTCAAATTTTGACGGCACATGGTTCTAAGGGCCTTGAATTTGACTATGTCTTTGTCGCTAATGCTGTCAGTCAGCGATTTCCGAGCACAAGGCGGAGTGAGCCTTTTGAAATCCCTGAAGAGCTGACCAACGAGATTTACCCCGATGGGGATTTTCATCTACAAGAGGAGAGGCGCCTGTTCTATGTGGCCATGACTAGGGCTAGGAAGCGGCTTTTCATTAGTTATAGTGATCAATATGAGGGTAATAAGAAATGGAAAGTCTCGCCATTTGTTCTGGAGGTGACGGCATCCGGTGCCTCAAAGGCTATTGATCATAAGCCTACCGAGGATGCTGTAAAACGTTTGCAGGTTTTTAAGGAGCCCAACAGCCCTATATTTGACCTACCTAGCTTTAGGAAGAAGCGCCTCAGTTATTCGCAGTTTGATACCTTTCAAACTTGTCCTCTGAAATATAATTATCGCTATATGATGGGTATTCCTGTGCCACCTTCTCACGCTGCAAACTTTGGTAGTAGCGTGCACAATACTCTGAATCAATTTTATAGGATTCTTAAGCAGGGCGATCAGGTGAGTTTGGAACTTTTGAAGAATCTGTATGAAAAGAATTGGTTATCTCAGGGGTATGAGAATGCTGAGCACGAAAAGACGAGAAAAGAGAAAGGCTGGGAGGTTTTGGAGGTTTTCTATGAGAGTAATAGTGATCCGTGGACGATTCCTGCATTTTTGGAGAAGCCATTTAATCTAAAGATGGGCGATTTTTGGATTAATGGAAGGATTGACCGGATTGATAAGCTTACTGATGGCAGCTACGAGGTCATAGACTATAAAACTGGTCGATCTAAAAGCTACCATAATCTTGAGAAGGATTTGCAATTATCCATCTATGCCTTGGCCTGTAGAGATGTGCTCAAGTTACCTGTTTCAATGCTGAGCCTTTACTATCTAGAGGAAAACGAAAAGCTCTCGACGAATAGAACTGATGAGTACTTAGACAGTTTATCGCACGACGTATCAGGTCTGATTAGTGAGATGGAACACTCCAAATTCCCTGCTACTCCGGGGTTTCAGTGTAATTTTTGCGACTTTAAATTGATCTGTCCTGCAGTCTAGAGGAAAAACTGTGAGCTTACCTCGTTATTGTCTTCATTCTCTTCCTTGACGTTGTTTTCCGTATCAATCATTGCCCTGATTGTCCCTTGATTCTCGTACTGGTAGATACTGCGAGATATCGGATATATGAAATTAAATGAGTCCCCCGGGCTCATGTAGGTATAGGAGTCTATGTTTGAAAATATTTCGATGAAATCCCCCTGACCGGATCCTAGAGAAATTGCGTACCTAAAGGGCGTTTGCCCGTCAATAGCTCCTGGCCCGAGGTTTTCTATAGTCACATTCACACTTATGTCCCCCTCCGGGCTGTCGGGCGGAATTACTTGGAGGCTCGCACTTAAATCGGGCTTTAGGAATTGATCTACTAGGTTGTTATCTCCGATTTCTGCCTCTTCCTGAAGCTCTATTTGCCCCTTAAAAAGCGATGTATTGCTCGTCTGAAACGCGAGCACCCCTATTACCACAGAGACCAATAGAACAGTGACTAATGTGCTTTTATGTACGCTCATGGATTTATTTTAAACTTCAACTTTTGGTTTGTCTATTAAAACAGACTCACTCTTCCCTCCCTCCTTTCCATCGGTAATTTTGTATATGTCCTTGTCTATTTTGCCGAATTCCTTGTATGCGGAATTATACATATTAACTGTTGTTCCCAGGTTATTGCCCATTTTCTGCATATATGTTTCATAGCTCCCCAAGTGCCTTCCCAGATTTTGGATGTTCTTCTTTATCTTTTCCATAGACTCCTCCATTTTCAGGCTTTTGAGACCTTGTAGGACCGTTTGAAGGTAAGCGAAAAAAGATGTTGGAGATACTATTATCACATGCTTTTTGAATGCATATTCTATAAGGTCATTTGCATTGATATCCATATTGCCGACCTTGTAGACCAGTAGATTGTAGTAAATACCTTCTGCAGGAATGAACATAAATGCAAAATCCGTAGTATTCTCCTTTGCCCTTATGTATTTGGCAGTTTCATCTATACGATTTTTTATATCCCCCTTGAATTCCTTTTCAAGAGTTTCGCGCTTCTTGTCATCCTTTTCCTCTATAATTTTGTTGTATTTCTCGAGTGAGAATTTTGCGTCTATAGGGATTATCTTTTCTCTGAAGAAAATTGCTGCATCAACGATTTCTCCATTCTCAAATTTGTACTGCATTTTATACTGATTTGGCTGGAGTACATGCCCCAGCAATGTTTCTAGAAAGTACTCTCCTAGAATCCCTCTTTGCTTTGGATTTTTGAGAATACCTTCTAGGCTTTGAAGCTTTTCAGAGAAATTTAGCACCTGTTTGTTTGTCTCTTTTACTGTGGAGAGTTCGTGGGTTATCTCTTTTATCATCTTTGCACTTTCCGTGAATTGCTTTTGCATTGTGTTAGACGAAACCTCAAGCCCTTTTGCCAGGCGCTCTTGTATTTTATCGAGTCTATCTTGTACCTCTTTGCGATCCTCGTTCCCCGATTCCCGGAGTTCCTTACGAAGGGCTTCGATGTACTCAAACATCATTTCGCTGTTTGAGCTTGGTTTGTGGCGATAGATTATAAATCCAAGCGCTGCGAGAATTGAGAGGCCAAGTATTGCAATTAGAATTTCCATGACTGTATTCTTACGGATTCTGAGCTTTTATTCAACCTTTACATTAAACCTGTTTTTCCGTAGACTGCTTAAGGCTTTTTCATTGTTTTAGGGCTTATGTCAACCAAAATCGCCGATTTGGCAGAAAAATTAGATTTACCATTGAAGCAGCTTAAGGAGAAAATTGTTGAGTTGGGTTTTGAGTTAACTCCAAGAGCTAGGGTTATTGATGATGAAATTGCTGAGCTTATACTGGATGAATTGGGCAATGAAGACTCTGATGCTGAGGATGCACCTGCCGAAAAAGAGGACATTGCTGAGATTTATGATGAGATAATTGCAGAGGAAAGGGAAAGGGAGATTGTTAAGAGCCAGCGTAAGAAAACCGCTGGTAGAGACACTAAAAAGAAGACTACGATCGACACAGAGGTTGTGAGTATTGAAGGTGCAATTTCAATTCCTGAATCAATAGCTGTCAAAGAGTTTGCTGAAAAAACTGGATTGAATGCAGCGAAAATCATTGGTGAACTTATGAAAAATGGAATTTTGGCGAATATTAATCAGCAGATTGATTTTGATACGGCTCAGGTTATTGCAGATGATTTAGGGATTAAGATTAAACGAATTCGTGATGTTGCCGGCGCAGAGGAATTTATGGCTGGTGATATTTCAAATCTGCTCAAAGAGGATGATTCTTCTCTGATGCAAGACAGAGCACCAGTGGTAGTCGTTATGGGACATGTAGACCATGGTAAGACTCAACTTCTTGATGCCATTCGTGAGACTGATGTTGTCGCCAAGGAATCTGGTGGGATCACTCAGCATATTGGTGCTTATCAGGTTGAGAAGAAGAAGAAACTGATTACTTTTCTAGATACACCTGGGCACGAGGCATTTACCTCAATGCGAGCTCGTGGCGCCAAGGTTACTGATATTGCTATCCTGGTTGTGGCCGCTGATGAGGGAGTTAAACCCCAAACCATTGAGGCCATTAATCATGCTAAGGATGCTGGGGTTCCAATTATTGTTGCTATTAACAAAATTGATAAGCCCGAGGCCAATCCTGACAAGGTTAAAGGGGAGCTGGCGGAGCATGAGCTGCAGCCGGAAGATTGGGGGGGCAAAACTGTAATGGTGAATGTTTCTGCTTTAAATGGCGAAGGGATAGATTCTCTGCTTGATATGGTACTTCTGACTGCTGAAATGGAGGAACTCAAGGCAAATGCTGAGCGTGAGGCTGTTGGGACTGTGATTGAGGCGCATCTGGATCAAAATCTTGGTCCGGTTGCGACTGTTCTTGTGAATACCGGTACACTAAAAATCATGAATAGTGTGATTGTTGGAAATACTTATGGACGCGTTAAGCTAATGCAGGACCATAATGCTAAAAAGGTTAGAACTGCTGGTCCTTCTACCCCTGTACTAATTGCGGGTCTCAATTCAACTCCGCGTAGCGGAGACATTCTTCAAGTTGTAAAGAGTGAAAAAGTCGCGAGGGAGAGAGCTGAGGAAATAGGTATGATTACCAAGAAAGAGTCCATGGATAAGCTTTCTGCTACTAATCAAATTATTTCTCAGGTTAAATCCGACAAAATTTTGAAACTGATTGTTAAGGCGGATGCGAAAGGGTCCATGGAGGCTATCAAGCAATCTATTGCTAAAATCAAAGATGATGAGGTTGCGATCAAATTGATCCATACTGGGGTTGGTCGTGTAACTGAGTCTGATGTGATGATGGCTTCTGCCAGTAGAGGTCTTGTTGTCGCTTTTCACAGCGATTTTGATTCCCCAAATGTAAAGAGGACTGCCGAACGGGAAAATGTCGAGGTAAAACAATACACTGTTATATATGATTTGATTGAGGATATAAAGAAGATTTTGAGTGGTTTGCTTGAGCCTGAAATTGTTGAGAAAGTGATTGGAAGGGCTGAGGTGAAGAAGATCTTCCTAACCAAGAAAAAGGAGATGATAATTGGTGCAAGGGTTCTTACCGGAAAACTCAAGAACAAAGCTAAATTGAGGATTATCAGAGGTGTTACCGCGGAGGAAGAGGATAACATCGTTGGCAATGGCGAAATTGATACTTTGAGGAAGGTTGAGGAAAAGGTCAAGGAGATCAAAGAGGGTAATGAATGTGGAATTAAGTTTGTCGGTGATCCAATTGTTGAGGAGGGAGATATCTTGGAGGCCGTTGAAGTATCAGAAAAAATCCGAACGATCGCTTAGTTATGGAAAAGTTAAAGAAAATAAAGCTAGAGAGCTTTGCAGATAATCGCGGTGTTTTGACGCCAATTGAGATCAAAGATTACGTCGATTGGCCTGTTAAGCGAGTATACTTTTTGACAGATGTGACTGAAGCGCGCGGTGGGCATGCTGTGCGTGGCGAAAAGAAAATGTATGTCTGCCAAAAGGGTCGTGTGCGGGCTCGCCTTCATGATGGTGAGCAATGGCATGAATTTGCACTTGAAGGCCCCAATGACGCTATTTTGATGAATGATATGTGCTTCCGAGATTTTTATGAATTCTCTCCTGATGCTGTACTTATGGCTATCTCTTCGGTAAACTACGTTCCTAGTGATTATATTTACGATCTAGAAGAATTTAAAAAAGAAGCATTATGAAAATTTTGATAACAGGGGGGGCTGGTTTCATTGGTAGTAATTATGCTCATTATAGGTTTGAAAAATACCCTTCCGATGAAATATATGTCTTGGATAAACTCACCTATGCTGGAAATCTGGATAATTTGAGTGCTCTTATGGATGAGGAGCGGTTTCACTTTATTCAAGGCGATATTGCGGACAAGGCTTTTGTGGAAGCTCTATTCGAGCGCGAGAAGTTTGATAAAGTTGTGAATTTTGCCGCTGAGACGCATGTTGATCGTAGTATTACTGGCCCGTCGATTTTTGTTCTCACAAATATTGTTGGGAGTCATAATTTGCTTGAGGCAGCCCGGTTGAACGGTGTGAAGCGCTATCATCAAGTATCGACTGATGAGGTATATGGTGATCTAGGGACTGATTCTGATGATCTTTTCACTGAAGAGACTCCAATTGCGCCAAATTGCCCTTATGCCGCGTCTAAGGCTTCTGCTGATCTGCTCGTTCGCAGCTATTTTGAGACTTATCAAATGGGCGTGACTGTTAGCCGGTGCAGCAATAATTATGGACCTTATCAATTTCCAGAGAAGTTAATCCCCTATTTCTTTCGTTTGATTTCTGAGGATAAGCCCGTGCCTGTGTATGGGGATGGCAAGAATGTGCGCGATTGGCTTTATGTGATCGATCATTGCGTGGCGATTGATACGATCTTGGAGAATGGTCGTATCGGTGAGGCTTATAATATTGGTGGAAATAATGAAAAGACGAATTTAGAGATCACTAAATTTTTGTTGGATTTTCTTGGACGTGACGAGAGTTTGATCACTTATGTGGATGATAGACTTGCTCATGACAGACGTTATGCCATCGATGCTTCAAAGATGAAGGATCAGTTGGGTTGGGAGCCTTCTGTGGATTTCCCTGAGGGCATACAGAAGACTTTTGATTGGTATAAAGAGCATGAAGAGTGGTCACATAAGTTAATGGATAAGATTGAGGAGAGAAAGCATAAGAAAGTTAGTAAGACTCCGCTTGAGACTAGTCGGGTCTAAATGTTGGCCGATGAAGCCTGAACGTGACTAACCTTGCATGAGTTAGCCGTTTCATGGTAGTTTTAGACATCATGGAAGACGAAGAAATACAAGCAGATGTTGGAGTTTTGGATCCCGTGGAGGTGACCGAGGATACGCCTCGCTCTACGGGGATTGATCGTCGTGGATTTGTAGTTGGAAGTGTTTCGGCTGCGGTAACCCTAGGCTTGACCCTCGCGGGTTTTAAGGCTAGAGCACAGGACGCTGTGGATGACAAGGAAAGGCAGGCTGCTTATGAAAAAGTGAGGAAAGAAGGATTGGCGCGGATTGAGAGGAAGGAGAATTATACGTTAAAGTTTGATGGTCGCTTTAAGGGTGGGCACGACATTTTGGCTGTGAGATTTAAGAAGGGTAAATCAGCGCTGTTTATCCTGAAATATGCTGGTGAGAAGCTTTTGGAGAAGAAGCAATATGCTGTCAGTTCCTACAGTGGATGGCTTGATCACTATAAGGAATTGGGGTTCAAGGTTTCTGAGCTGGACTAGTTAAGCTATAAAATCATTTCGATTTCTGCTATAATTGGGGGATTGTTAGCGCTTTAAGTATGAGTGGACCTGAATCATTTGGATCTGATAGAGATGTTCGAAAAACACCAAAACAAACTTTTGTGTTTGAGGATGAGCTTGAGATCGATGAAAGCAACCAGGGTTCGCCTGAAACTGACAGGAGTGTGGATAAGGATGTAGTTTCAATCCGAGAGGAAGCAGAGGAGGGACTTCAGGGGAAAATTGAGGTCTCAAAGGAAGTATCGAATCAAATTAAGGATCTTACTTTAGAATACAAAAATAACCTAGGCGAGGAGAATCTCGGCAAGCCATTCGATATCGAGGATGAAAAGCGTCTGGCCGAAGTTATACCTGAGGAAGAAATACGGGTTAGGGTTATCATGAAACTTAAGGATCAGGAAGGCCTCGAGGGCAAGGACGTCGTCATGGCTGCTGTGCTTGAAAAGATGCTTCTTTCATATAACAAGAAAAAGGAAGAACTGACGGGAGACGTAAACTCCTATACTCCTTCTCGTCTTCTTGAAGAAGGAGTCGACTCTGAGGCTGTGAAGACAAAATTGGCGCAGAAAGAAGCTACCTTTGGTCTATTTCAGGAATTGGGGCTTCTAAAGAAAGGGACTTATGATCCTGGTAAACCACTCAACTTCGAGTTGGCGTTCTCTAATCTTAATACTGCCATTGAAAAGGGAGAGATTACCCTGAAAGACTTTATCACAAAGTATGCTGAGGTCCTTGATGAGGATCCAAAGCAGACCATGCAGAATTTCATCAACTTCTATCCTGACTTTAAGAAATTCGGAGGAATTGCTTTGATGCAGGATCGAGCAACAGATCAAGGGAAACTCGGGGACATGCATGACGCAGTCGCATCTGGGAATTTGGGTGACTTTTATTCTGAGTATGCGAGTGGTTTCGCAGCAGAATGCCCATTCCTTGATAAAGCTGTGGCGGAGGCTACAGTGAAAATAGGAACCGAAGAGCATACAGCCGAACCTTCAGAGAAGGAGCCAGAATTTGTAGTACAAGAAAATGCCGCCATCGTTGAGGGTGATCGTGAGAAATAGCAAATTTGGTAAGCTTAAAGAGGAGTATGATCGGGGTGAATCTACAGTCGAAAATGAGGATATTGATGCATGAAGCCCTCTACGCTGCCATTTCCAATTCTTTCATCAAGTAATGTGTAGTTGGTATCACCCTTATTGGCTGATATGGATGGTCAACTGGATCCTCACTTAAGCGAATGGAATGACCTGGAGCACTGTGTATAACTATCGGTTTTCCGCCTGGGCCTTCTGTGTCTGTAATTGTCACCGAAGCCCTATTAGTTCCTGGTGCTGTAGCTGTCCTTACAACTGCGCTTTGTAGAGCTGCACTGAGTGGGGGCCTTACAACTCCTGAAGTGTAGCCATAGCCCTCCCTCCACATATCTATTGTAGCGTTTATATGTGCTATCGTTTCTGGCGGATATTCTCCTCTGATTTCTAGCGCTAACCCTATCTCTGTTGGGGTATGACTGCAGCGACCGCTTATGTAGCTAAATATTGCTCTTGTCTCAGGATCATCTAAGTCAAACTTACGATTATGAATTTGCGCTACGTTTCCTGGGACAGTAAATACACCAGGATCCTTGTATTCTCCCATATGGCTTACGTGCATACTAAGATCAAACGGGTTTTCACCAGGGCTGGTTGCTTGAGCGCGTAGTTGCCTCTGTATTTCTGTAAAGCAAGCGCTGCCAACAATGTCTGATATCTCATAAAAGGCTGTCCCAAGTAGCCACCTATTTACTGCTTCACATTCTGCATGGGTCATTCTCCCTAATAAATCCTGTGGGTAAATTAATGGATTCGCTTCTCTATCAGTTAATCTCATTAACTTCGGATTTAGCGTCATCGCAGCTGCGTGGCTAAGTTGTGCAGGTGTCAAATTTTGAAATACTAGATCGCGATCTTCCGCCGTTTCTACTCCTGTGGTGCTGGCTTTTTCATAATTTGGGTTATTAGTATCTAATTATAGGGCTTATTCCGTGTTTGTCAAACCCTTTCAACCTCTCCTTTTATTTGCTCAGTTCATAAAAAATCTCTATATTTGGGTCATGCGTTATTCAAAGCTTTTTGGAAGAACCCGGCACAATCCCCCATGCGATGCTGATAGCAAGAATGCTACATTGCTTACTCAAGCTGGTTTCATCGAGAAATTGGCAGCGGGGATTTACAATTTGCTGCCACTTGGCCATCGAGTTTTTACCAAAATTAACACAATTATCCGTGAAGAAATGAACGCGGTGGATGGACAGGAGATCCTGATGCCTGCACTTCACCCGATTAGCCTTTGGGATGCTACTGGCAGAAATCGTACAATGGATGACATTCTCTATCGAACTCACGCTTCTGGAAATAAGGAATTCGTCTTTGGTCCGAGCCACGAGGAAACGGTCACTCCCCTGGCGGCTAAGTACATTCAGTCCTACAAGGATATGCCGCTTAGCGTTTATCAGGTCCAGACGAAATTTCGAGATGAACCTCGGGCTAAATCCGGCCTTCTCCGTGGCCGTGAATTTGGAATGAAGGATATGTATAGTTTTCATAGTTCTGAGGAGGATTTGGATGAATACTATGAGCGTTCTAAGACCGCATACTTTAATGTCTTTGAGAGATGTGGGCTTAAGGCTTATCTTTGTGAAGCTTCTGGTGGCCCATTCTCCGATAAGCACTCTCATGAATTCTCTATAGTCACTCCCGCCGGCGAAGATACGATAATCGTTTGTGAGAAATGTGATACAGCTCAAAACCTTGAGATCGCTGAGGGAAAAGTTGCGGATCCGGAGGAAAAAGAAGAAAAAGAATTACCTCTTGAGGAAATCGATTTGGATCGTGGCTTTTCTGTTAAGGAAAACGCTGAGGCTCATGGGGTTCCTGAGTACAAAATTCTAAAAACAGTTGTGTACGAGGTTGAGGATGCCGGACTGCTCGGTGTTGTTATTCGTGGCGATTTGAGCGTGAGTGATGTCAAACTTGAGAATTACGTAAAGAAGCAATTGCGCGCTGCAAGTCCTGAGATACTTGAGAAAGCTGGGCTGGTACAGGGCTATATTTCTCCTGTCAATCTACCAAAAGGCGTTAAGTTATCATTCATTGCTGATCATTCTATCAAAAATGTGAAGAATTTCTCTACTGGCGCTAATGCCAAAGCAAAGGACTACAAAAATGCTAATCTTGGCAGAGACTTTACGATTGATGATTTCACCGATTTGGTTGAGGTTAAGAGTGGTTTTGACTGCGGGAAATGTGGCAAAGCGCTCAAAGAGATTAAGGCAATCGAGGCTGGGAATATTTTCAAATTGGGGACCAGGTTTAGTGAGGCTTTTGGATTAAATTTTACCGATAAGGACGGTAAATCCAAGCCTGTTGTCATGGGTTGTTATGGTATCGGTAATACGCGTTTGATGGGGACTATTGTGGAGGCACTGTCCGATGAAAATGGGATGATCTGGCCCCTCTCTGTTTCTCCATACCACCTACACATGGTAACGATTGGTAATGATGACGAGGTAATGAAAGCTGCTGAGAAGTTGTACAAGGATCTCCAGGGAGCTTCTGTTGAAGTTCTTTTTGATGACAGAGATGAAAGTCCAGGTGTTAAGCTGAAGGATGCAGATTTGATTGGCATTCCTCTTAGAATCGTCTTGAGTAGGAGAACACTTGAAAAAGACTCAGTGGAATGGAAAATACGCACCGAAAAGGATCCAAAAGACGTCAAATTAAACAATCTAATCAAGGAAGTTGAAGGTTTTATTGCTGGGTAAAAATGGGATGCTCGGTTCTTGCTTCTTGAAGCATCTTGCAGGGAGTGAGGATTTTGAGATGTATGCTTTTGACAAGGAGGAAGTTGATATCACGAACGCCAAGTCTGTTACAGCTGCGTTTAAGCGGATTTCGCCGGATTTCTTGATCAATTGTGCAGCTTATACTGCTGTGGATGATTGTGAATCCAATAAGAAGGAGGCCTTTCGAGTTAATGCTCGGGCTGCTGGAGTTGTGGCGGAGGTTTGCAAGGAGGAGAATGCTACGCTGATCCATTTCAGTACTGATTATGTTTTTGATGGTGAGAATCCTGAGGGATATAGCGAGGATGATGAATGCTCCCCCATAAATATTTACGGTGAGACCAAGCGTGCTGGGGAAGAATTGATTATGAGTACGCTTGATGAACACTATATAATCAGGACTTCTTGGCTTTTTGGTGAGGGTGGGAAGAATTTTGTGGATACTATGATTGATTTGGGAAAGACTCGTGACGAACTTAAGGTTGTCAATGATCAAATCGGTTCACCAACTTATACGAATGATCTTTGCAAGGCTGTAATTAAGTATTTTTTGAGACCCTATCTAGCCGAAGTGCCTACGCATCATGTGCGTTCTTTTAATACTGAGGAGGAATTTGGTGAGAGGCAGGATTTTGGTGTTTATCATCTCACAAATTCGGAGACTTGTTCTTGGTTTGAATTTGCAAAAGAGATCTTTGGACTAATGAATATAGATGTAAAGATTGATGCAGTAGATTCTGGCGAATTTAAGAGGCCTGCTAAAAGGCCACACTGCTCTGTTTTAAAGAACACAAAGCTGCCAGAATTGCGCAGATGGCATGAGGCGCTTGAAATCTATCTTCAGCTAAATCATGGCTTGACATAGCCCTATTTAACTACTATCGTATGGCACATTATCAATTTTTGTATGTCAGAATTTGCTAGCCGCGATCAAATAATTGAGGACGTAGAAGCATTTCATAGAAGTGCCTGGGAAATCGCATTGCACTATCAGGGGCTAGACGCTGAGGATTTGACTGTGGTTGACCGCCCACCTCACGCAAAAGAGGTACATGCCGGCGATGGAATGGTTGTAGATATTTTGAGGCCAGATGAGAGTTCTCCATTAGATCTTGGCGCTACTTTTGCTGACTTGGTCAAAGAAGGCGTTATTGATCCTGACACAGCTGATGCTGTTCAGGCTGAGGTTAGGGAGCAACTCAATGGTACGCTTGAGCTGGGGATGGTGGTAATCGATGATCGCCCGTGTATCGCGCGCGAGTACGAGCTGAATCCACTTCTCTTCTCTGGTTTAACAGAGGCTGATGCAGAGGCATTCCAAGCCCGTTGCCAACAAGCTGTAAGAGATTTGATGGAGCTTGGGGCAGTTGAGAGCAAGGATGATTTTCCTCCTGAAATGATCCCTCCAAAAATTCTGGCCTTACGCCCTAGTCGCGGATTTAGAATTGTGGGTAGATCGGTGAATGCCACTGACTCAGATTCTCTGGATTTCCCATGGCAGGGAATTAGGGGTGAAATGCCAGGCTCTAGCATACATTCCATGGAGGGAGACAAGAGTAATCTAGTTAGGGCTGTGATTTTGGAGGCAGTACGAAGAAGACTGAATGCCTGCCTACCTTTGGATGCATAGAAATTATTGCGATTAAGGCAATTTTGCTGTTTAATTAGCGCATATGAGAGGAATTATTCTTGCTGGGGGAACAGGTAGTAGACTGAATCCCCTGACAAAGGTGACTAATAAGCACTTGCTTCCGGTTTACAATAAACCGATGATCTATTATCCCCTTTATACTTTGAAAGAGGCAGGGATTACGAATGTCATGATAGTTTCCGGCAAGGGCCACGCTGGTAGCTTTTTAGAGCTTCTTGGCTCTGGCTCGGAGTTAGGGATGAAGATCTCTTATGAAGTCCAAGAGGAGGCTGGAGGGATTGCCCAGGCGCTCGGTCTAACACAGGATTTTGCTAATAACGAGAAGGTTGTAGTGGTTTTAGGAGATAATATTATTGAGGACAATATCAGCTCTGCAATTAGTGAGTTCAAAATGCAGCCGAGAGGCGCCAAGATTTTCCTGAAGGCAGTAGATACTCCTGAGGCTTACGGGGTTGCTCAGCTTGAGAATGACAGAATAACCTCAATTGTTGAGAAACCTGAGAATCCAGTGTCTGATCTAGCAGTAATTGGCTGCTATATGTATGATCCTCAAGTTTACGACGTGATTACAGGCCTTGAGCCATCGAACAGGAATGAACTGGAGATTACTGATGTTAATAACTACTATTTGCAGCAGGGCACATTAAAATATGAGGTTCTTGATGGTTTCTGGGGAGACTGTGGGGAATCATTTGATAGTCTGATGGAAGCTTCTTCCATGGTTCAAAAAAGTGATTTAGCCCGAGTGGATGAAAAACTTTCTTTACTTCCAAGAAAACACAAAAACTTAAATCCAGATGAAAAAAATACTAGTGACCGGGTCTATAGCATATGACCACCTACTTGGTTTCGATGGTAAATTTAGCGACAGCATTATTGCAGAGCAGCTTAAGAATTTGAGTATTTCCTTCACCGCGAATTCTCACCATAGTGATTTTGGCGGGTGTGGGGCTAATATCGCCTACAATTTGAGACTTCTTGATGAATCTCCTTTGCTTTTTGGGGTTGTGGGTAACGATTTCGATAGATACAAGGTTTGGCTTGAAAAGAATGATATTTCTACCGAAGAAGTGATAATTGATAAAAACCACCCTACCGCTCAGGCGTTTGTTTTGACTGATGTGGAGCACCATCAAATAGCTATCTTTTCTCCAGCGGCAATGGCGGAGCATGAAATTGAGATAAAGCTTAGGAATGAAGACTTTTCTACTGTAGAACGGGCTATTCTTTCCCCCGAGCAACCGGCTCGCATGCTTTATCTCGCAAAGTACTTTAGTGAAAATTCTCTTAGCTTCATTTTTGACCCGGGGCAATCGATCCCTGTTTTATCTCGGGATGATCTTTCATTCATGATCGAAAAATCGAGCGGAATGATTCTGAACGAATATGAGTGTGAAATTTTGATGCAAAAACTGGGTTTGGGCCTTGAGGATCTGGCTTTAGAGAGCGGATTTTTGATTAAGACCCTAGGCGCTGAAGGGTGTGAGCTCTATAAAAATGATAAAGTGGTCAGTATTCCGGCGTTTCAGGATGCAATAGTGGTTGATGCTACCGGCTGTGGTGATGCTTTTAGGGCTGGATTGCTACATGGGCTATCTATCGACGAGTCACTTGAGAACTCCTGTGCAATCGCCTGTACAGTAGCTTCTTTTGCTGTTGAAAAAGAGGGAACGCAGAATCATAGCTTTACAACCGAGGAAATTGCACAACGTCTTAAATCAATACCTTCCTAAGGATTTTTTCCATTTCTGAATGATCCTCCTTGGCCCTCTTGCTGAATTTATCGAGTTTGCCCCTGAATGAGTTTTTGTTTTTCATTATCCCGTTAAACACTTTCATCATGTCTTCTGAATCGACGTCCTCCATATTGAATAGATATTCAGAAAGTCCTGCATATTCTAAAAAGGCCTCAACCTTTGGGGCATAGTTTATGGCTATGAAAGGTGTCTCAGTTTTTATTGCCCCTATGATTGAGTGTAACCTCATTCCTAGCACAAAATTTACCGAATTATAGGATTTTAATATATTGGTCTGTGATCTTGAGTGATTGACGCTATTACCATGTTCCATCATGCTGATAACGTCTTCGTGAAGTTTAAAGTCTTGCTTCTCGCCCTTTTGGAAATCCACGAGCTTGATACTCCAGTCTTTCTCAACGAGCTCATCCAAAAAATTGGCAATTTGTTTTTTGAAAAGAAGACTTATGTAATCCATTTGTCTTAGTGCAACTATTGCCCTTCTCTTCTTGTTATGATGGATTTGCGTTTTAGAGCAGAATGCTAAATCTGGAGAAATGAGGATTTGTTTTTTAACCCCAAGAGCTCTAAGTCTGCCTCTTGATTTTTGATCTCTTACAACTATTAATTTTGCTTTTTTGAATATTCTTCTCACAATGAATCTTCTTATAAATCCCTTGAGATTGCCGATGCTTTGTCCAAGCATTATTACTGGTTTTTTGTAGCGATATGCTCTGAGTGCCTGTATTCCCCAGATTAAATTAGCGTTGAAAGTTAGAGAACCGAACAGCCCTCCCCCACCTAGAATAAAATAGTCGCATTCCTTCACCGCCTTTTTTGTTTTGGAGGTATCTGTGAAGAAGCTCCTTAATCCAGCCGGAAATTTTTGCGCTGAGAGGACCTTGTGCTGCCTTGCTGTTTCTACCGGGTTAGCGCTTAGCACGGTGATCTGGGCGTTTGGATCGATGGATTTTAGTGTTTCCAAAACACCACTTAGGATCATTTCGTCCCCTAAGTTATCTGCACCATAATTACCACAAACTACAATTTTCATCGTTTAAAAGTATAGCTTCTTCTATGAATATCACAAAACCCGAATTTACTTATATTACTGCGATGTTGTCTGGTGCCGTAGCCTTTATGTTTAGCGAAGCCATACTCAGGATATTTCTTAGAGTAATATTTCATTATCGCGTCTCTTGTAACTTTAGCGAGGATTGAAGCCGCAGCTATGGCCGGCACTTTTTGGTCCCCCTTGATTATGGTTTGGAATGGAACAGCGACAATTTGTTTGTCCCTGCCATCGATGAGCACCAGGTCTGGTTTTTGTTTTAGCCCTCTGATGCAAAGGTCATTTGCAGCTATTGTTGCATTCAGAATGTTCACTTTGTCAATTTGTGTGTGGCTTACAATCCCGATCGCGTAATCAATGCAGTTTTTTAGGATGATTTCGAAAAGTTCTTCTCGCTTTTTTGGTGAAAGGAGTTTTGAGTCGTTGAGGCCCTTAATGTTGGCATCTTTTTTTAGAATTACGGCGGCTGAGACCACTGGTCCGGCTAATGGCCCTCGTCCTGCCTCGTCTATTCCCGCAACAAAATTAAATCCCAGACTTTTAAGTTGGGATTGAATGGGGATGAAGGGTGCCATTTGTGAATGGTTTTACTCTTCCTTTTTGGGTTCCTCGGCTGGAGCCTCTGCTTTTGCTTCGGCGGTCTCAGGCGGCTCGGGGGTGGTGTTTTCAGGAGCTGTCGCTGGCTTATCCTTGCTTTCTGGCGTTTCCGATCCAGGTGCCTTCGCCTCGCTTTGCTCGCCTTCGGCACTAGCCTCCTCGGCGCTAGGCGCGATTCCATCTTTTTCTTTCTTAGCCTTCTCTGCTTCTTCATGTGCCTCCGCTAGCGCTGCGGCACTGTCCTCCATCTCTGCCTCAGTGACAAATCCTTCCTTTAGTCTTGCAGATTTACCACTTCTTTCTCTCATGTAGTATAGCTTTGAGCGTCTAACCTTAGCCTTTTTCTTGATTTCTATCTTCACAATTGTCGGTGAATATAGAGAGAATACTTTCTCTACACCAATTCCCTGGACAATTTTACGAACTGTAAAAGTTTTATCAGCGCCGTGTCCACTGTTTAGTTTGATCACGAGGCCTTCAAAAATCTGGATTCGTTCCTTTTCGCCCTCCTTGATTTTCTGATGTACACGCACCGTATTACCAGCTCTGATGGCTGGAACTTTTTTCTTGATAGCTAGTTTTTGTACTTCCTGTAAGACTGACATAGCAAATTTTTACGCTCACGCAATATATAGAAGAGTGCCCTTTTAATCAAGAGATTTTGTTGATTGGGATCTGGTTTTCGTTTTTGTTCATCAGGTCCGTCACGAATTTATCCTTGCAGTTTAACCTGTACTTGAAGTCTTCCTCGTTCATTATTGTGAATTTAACGGGTCTTTTGGTCCGAAGATCATTATTTATGTAGCTTGCGAGCCTTTCTTTATCCATATTACCCACAATCATCATGTCGACACTTGTTGTAGGCTTACCCACAAATAATCCAGAGAGAGCAAGTATTCTGACGTCTCCCATTTTTGAAATGTCCTTCGCAAGTGACTCATTGGAGGATAGAGCTTTTACAATTATGCTCTTTAATTCTTCTAGAAAGATAAAGTTTTTGTTCACATAGTAGTATTTCTTCCGAAGTTTTGTACGCGATCTCAAGAAACCAAGCTTCCTGAGGTTGTCTAGTTCACGCCGAATAGAGTTGATTTGTTCGTCGAGCTTTCGTGTTAATTCCCTGATGAAGTACTCTTCCCCCGGATTCATTAGGAAAACTGTCAAAAGCTTAATACGCGTGTTTGATGTAAATAATCGCTTTAGCATGCCCGAAAATATTGCCCTTAATTGTTGCCCAAGCGAAATGTACACAAATTGTATACATCATGCAATATTTTTTTGAACGCTCTTAGAAATCCTGCTCTTCCTCATCCTCTGGCACTGCCAAAACCTTTGTTAAAAATCCGTGATAAAGAGCACCGGTTATTATTCCCACAACTGCTACTCCCAGAAATACTATCGTTGGATTTTGTCGGACATCATAAAAGAGGAATTTGAGCTGGCTGCATTGAGCCCCGATGTTTCCAAAAGATAGTACGAGGATCAGTACCGTAAAGATAATTGATAATGTGAGATAGAGTGCTTTCATAGGAAAATTTGTTATTTCTTAGTCAGTTTAGTTTTTATGCCAAAACTTTGTCAAATAGTTTTCTTAAAGCTAGGCGATTTTTTAATTGTACTTTGAGTTTTCCACCATCGAATTCTGCTTGGATCTTTTGCTCCTGCTCTGGTGGGTAATTGGCCTTTATCTTCTCAAGCTCGCCCTTAAGATCCTCCTCAGTCACCTCTACTTTCTCCTCTTTTATGAGGTGTTGGAGAGCGAGTCTGATCTTAATGCGTCTTTCGCCTTCTGGGCGATACTTTTTTCGCAAATCGTCTTCTGTGGTTTTTGATTGTTCAAGGAATTGGGCAAATTTTATTCCTTTTTGCTCAACATCTTCCTTCATTTCCAAGAGAATGTACTCTGATTCCTCATCTACCAGTGCTTCTGGCATTTCAACCTTTGTCATTTTGAGTAGTTTTTCTATGTATTCATTCTCCTGTTTTTGCTTTGATTCAAGGTCTTTTTTGGCTTGAATGTTTTTTTCAATTTCTTTTTTGAAATCTTCAACAGATTGCTTTTTCCCCGTCATTTTTTCGATAAGCGCATCGTCTAGCTCAGGAATTGTTGGCTCCTCAATTCGTTTAATCTCAGCCTTAAATTTCATCTTCTTATTTTGAAATTCCTTTTTCCCGTAATCTTTGGGGAATGTAATGTCGAATTCCTTTTTCTCATCCTTTTTTAGACCGATGAGTTCTTCTTCGAACCCTGGAATAAGGGATCCTTCTCCTATAATTACTGGATGATTGGAGCTTTTTGTATTCTCTACCGCCTTCCCTTCTTCATCAAAACCTTCAAAGTCCACCTCTACCCGATCCCCTTTCTGAATAACTCTATTTGCATCTTTGAATGTTGTACCGTATTTTTTCATGTCTTCTACCACTTGGTCTATATCTTTGTCTGTGACTTTTGCTTCTTCCTTCTTAATTTTGATTGATCTGTAGTCCTTTATCTCAACTTCTGGGAGAATGGCCACTTTTGCGGTGAAAGTAAGGGGTTCCTCACTGTCGATATTCACCTTTGGGCGAGAAACTACCGCCAGTTTTTCCTTAACCACCACTTCAGCATAGGCATGCTGAATGGCATACTGCTGAGTCTGTGCTTTTATCAGGTTCTTGTCGACATATTCCTCCAAAACATTTGGAGGGACATGGCCTGGCCTGAACCCTTTGACTTTTACGTCCTTTGAAATTTCATCACATGCTTTTTTCTTAAATTCATGCATTTTCTCAGGTGGAACTGTTGCCTTTATTTCCACCTCCGATTTTGGAAGTTTTTTGACTGTGTAGTCCATTTGTACTTGATTAAATAGGGATTTATGGTAGTTTGAGGTACTCGATGTACCTGGTTTTCCCGGACATCCTACCTTTAAAAGTGGCCCAAGGCAATTGTTTTTGAGGCCAAAATATGATAGAATACTTGGATAAACTGAACCTATTATGGCAGATCTTTCTGAGGAAAATTTGGAAGCAAAACAAGATGAATTTGAGGGTGAGCAGTTGGATGCTGTGAATGCTTTGGAAGCCGCTAATCCTGACAATGTTGATCTTGGAGGTGCTAATCCACTTGCAGTCCAAATTGGTCTGATCAGTACTGATACAGTTGACGCCATTAATGAGGCAATGCCAAATCATAACCTTCTTTTTCAGAGAGCTCTTGCGAAAGAACGTGGAAGCAGGCCAGGGCCTGATGCCTTTAAACATGCTTTTCGTTCTGTGTATGGGAAATTCTTGCTTGAGGAGGGCGATACACAGTTGGAGGCAGACGGTAGCCCTCTTATGACTAAGCTCAAGGCTGTTCTAAAATTCCCCGTTGGACCAACTGGATTACAAGGTCGAACTGAGTTATTGGCTGCAGTTCGAAGGCTTAAGATGCTCCGAGTTGCTGGAACGATTGATCCCGATGAAATGATTAATAATGCTTTTGCTACAAGTAAAACGGCCGGAGAGCGAAAGGGACTTGAAAGGGAATATAATGATGAAGTCAAAGCACAAAAGAAACTCAAGACCCTCTATGATTTTTTTAGTGAGTCTGAGAATATTGATGCCCTTACAGAACCATTCACTGAATTGAAGACCCTAGTCGTTCCCCCGGCTGCTGGTGATGAGCCCTTTAACTCTAAGATTCGAGCTCTATCAAATGAAATTGATGGATTAAAGTCAGCGCGAAACGCAGTGAAAAACATGAATGAAAACCAGATTTCACAGGAGGTAGATAAATTAGAGAGGATCCACATAAGAGACAATCCCGGTGTTCCATTTGATCGTGATAGGGCAGCTGAAGATCTGAGAACAAGGCCTAATACACAGAGGAATGAGCTTTCTACAGAGATAGCAGAGAAAGATCTTGAATTATCGAGATTAACGGAGGTTAAAGCTAAGGCTGAGGCCTTTAGAAAGATACTGTCTGAATTGGTCACTAAGCTAAAACTAGCTGATGAATTTGGTCTGAAGGATAGCTTCACAGTTACAAATCCTGATGGCACTACGGTAGATCATGCTGTATCAGATTTGGATACTGAATTAGGTGATATAAGGCTTACTGATAACGACTTTCATCCACAACAATTGATTGAGCTGTATGAAAAGTTTGGTGGGTTTTTTGAGGACAATGTTCAGGTTGATGATTTTCTTGAGAGTTTTGATCAAAAGATGGCTGACCAGGATGATGATGTAGATAAAGCTAAGAGAAAGCTATCTACTGCCAAAAGTGAGGTTTCTCTAGTTTCTAATCTGTCTGATGCGGCTGCGGGTAAGCGCCTTATTGCCGCTATAGTTGCGGAACAAAATCCCGAGATGAGCCTGGCTGATCAACAAAAGCTAGCTTCGTTAATTCTAGCGGATGATGTCGCCACTATGCAGACCGAGGCTGATTATGATGAGCTGGCTAAGCGTGGCAGTGCTGAGCTTATAGATACCGTTAGACAGGCCGGTTTTCAGCGTAAATTAATCGGACTTCAATATGAGGAGGGTGGTAGTACTCAGCACCCTTTCAAGGATCTTAAGCCAGAGGACTTTGATACTTGGCCTAAGATTGAGAGACTCTTTAAGATCGGCCGACTTAATCATCAAAATGGATTTTTGGTTTTAGCAGCTTTCAAAAATTATGATGGATTTAGAAGCACCCCTTCTATCCAGTCTGTTAAGCTGGAGAAAAAGCTTAAAGAAGCCATAGCTGAGGAATTGGGAGTAGATGAGCGTATGGATGAGTCTGGAGTTAGTAAGATTCTTAACAAAGCGTTCGCTGATCAAATGAAGAAAGCGACGCAACTTGTCGACGCCTATTTTACTCACCATGACAGGAATGTTGATGACTGGGATTTTGATAAAATTAATGAGTTAAATTTAAGATACAAGCATATATGTGAATTACGTAAACGAGGTAAACATGGGGGCATTACGAATGAAGTCTTTAAAAAGAGATTGGATGATCTTATTGAGGAGGCAGAGGATGCTGAGCTTATTGATCAAGTCGACTTTTCTCAGAATACTATTTTGGCTGAATTTTGGAATAGTCCTTTTTCTCAGTGGTTTAGAGATAGAGGCCACGATGTCGGCAAATATCTGGGCAGGAAATCTGGATCTGTACTTATGAGTGGCGTAAAACTAGGCCTGCATGGAGTCTGGGGCACAACAAAATTGGGATTGAGTGGTGCTTATCAGACTGCTATGGCACCTGTAAGGCTTGCTAAATATCCTTTAATGGTTGCCGCTAAGCCCTTTGTGGGATTTATAAATTTGTTTAGACGTCAGAAATGGACTCCATTACCAAGGATTCGAGATACTGTTAGGAATGATGCTGGCCGTGTTGCTGGGTATTTTAAGGAGAAGGCTACAGGCACCGCGCAAGGCGCCGGGGAAAAGCTCACAACCATTCCTGTTAATGAATGGAATCAGGTAAGCTACGATCATAAGAATTATGCAGAACGCTCAAAGTTGGATCCTTCATCCTTGAAAGAGCAAGCCGAGGAATTGAAAGAGAAAGGAGATCCTACTCCGCTTCAAGTTGCTGGCTCCCCCTATATTAGTCTTGATAGATATAAGAAGGAACTTGCTGATTTGGATAAGATCCTCGGTCAAAAGCCTGTTGAGGAGCGAGGTGACGACACTAAAACTGAGGCCGCTTAAATTAAATAATTATGACAAAGAAAAATCAAAAAATCACTGATGAAGACAAAGAGGTAATTGATACTCTCGTATTGGCAGATGTCGTATATGATGCTGTTCTTAGTGAATTGAATCTGGGAGATGACCCCCTTTATAAGCAACTTGTTCTAAATATGCTAAAACGACAGACTAAAAATCACATCGTTTTCAGTATTTGGAATAATTTGACCGATGAGCAGTCTAAACACCTGCGACAATATATTAATCAGAGTGCTAAAACTGCACCTTGGATGCGTGAGGATGACATTTTGATGGAATTTGCGCAAATGTACCCCGATCTGAAGGAGAAGATTTTTGCTGGTTTGACTGAGTTTTTCCAGAGATTCATTGATAAATTCAATGAGATTAGTGAGGCGTAGGATTTGAGGTGTTTTTCGCCATTTGATACTTGTGAAAAAGGCCTTTTTTTGGTATAATTATATGAATGGAAAACAAAAATAAAAACAGTTTTATGGTTAAACGACGTATTTTTTATGAAAATCGCTCGGTCTATAAGGATGGCCCTCCTGAAGTGGCTGCCGAAAAAACTGCTGATGAGAGAGCTCTAGATCAGGTCAAAACTCTTTACGAAAAGGCTGGTTTACCTGAAACTGAGAAAGACAGGGTTTCGAAGGAGATTTTTGATTCCCTAAAAGCAGCTCTTAAGACTAAGAAAATCGACCTCAAGGTGGCGAGCGAGGCCCTTGCTTCTGGTAAGGCAAAGCATTTATCTGCTTTGGTTGCTGCCCTTTTAAAGAATCCTGATGTTACTAAACTCGATCCAGCTCTCATAGAATCAGCAGAAAAGGAATTAAAATTGCCTGAATTTGTGGCAATGGTTAAGCATAAAGGTGCTAAAGATAGAGCAAAGCTCAAAGGTGAGGCTGCGCGTGAAAGACTTAAGGATGAGCTTCCTGAGCTTCCTCGGAAGGCCCCGCTTTCTAAGGAGGACTTCATCAAGAAAATTGACAGTGGAGAGGAACAACACTCGCTAGATCCTATTAAAATCGCTGTTAAAAGGGAGAAACACCAGATAAATGCGGACAAATGGGATCATTCGAGCATTGATGGTCTTCGTAGAATATATGCAGACGCTAAAAAAGTTCTTGGCCCTAAAAAGATAAATACGCCTTTCTATAAGTCTCTTTTTGCGACCTTAGCTAATGCCGCTGACGAGAGCACTAATCATTACAGGGGTTTAAAAGATGAAAACTATGTAGCCTGGTTTAAGAATCCAATTAAATATCGAGAAAATTTGATGACTCTACCTGCTAAACCTGGAGGGTTTTGGGGAGGTGAGCAATTTGTTAGGGCCCATGAGCATTTACACTATCTACAGAGTGAGGTCTTAAATTCTCAGGATGTTGCACATGTCGCCACTCTTGCTAAGCAGGAGGGCATGGATTCTGACCCTGTGGCCACAAAAGTGACAGATTTCTTTTCTAGGAATTTATCAAAGATGCAGAAAGCCGTTAAGGAGCGGGATTATGCGACTATGGGTCTTTATGCAGTAGGTATTTATGCTTTGTACAAGTCAATTGAGAAACTATCAGGTGGTAAGGACAGCAAAATCCGTAAGTGGCTTTTGTATGGTGTTGCCGCTTATGCCGGTCACCGATTTTTGCAGAATGCGGGTTATGATATTTTGAAAATGACTGGATTCAAGGATAGAGATTATGAAGTTGCAGGGACTCCTTTTGAGATTATGGATCAATTCCTTAAAGGTAAACCTGAATACAAGGAATATGATCATTCTGTGGCTTTTAGAGTTTCTGAGGTTAAACTAACTACAATGGAGAAGCTTCTTGATAAAACGAACAAGAAGGGTGACTTCTTCATTCATCCAGCGGATTTTCCTTCGATATTTCCAAAATTAGCTAAGGAACATCCATTTGAGATGGGACTTGCTGAGCGTGGACTTAGCGACAGCGAGGGAATGAGTAATAAAAAATTGACTGCAGCTCAGAGAGAGTATATTCGGGTCGGAAAACAACTTTACCTTACCGCTAAAGCAATGCGGACTATTTATGAGGAAACTTTGTATATTGATGAAGAATCCCCCTATCACAATATTCCTTATGAGCAAGCCCTTAAGGACCCTAGTCGTAAATTTGGTAAGGTGCGACATTTACTTTGGGCAGCTCGAGGATATGCGACTCCGGACGCTGAGACACCTATGTTTGAGAGAGGTGTTAAACAGGCACAGGAACATTTGGCAGAAGTGTTTAAAGGAGAGGAAATTGTTGATGAAGCCATGGGAGGTGGCCACTTTTCGGGCACTTTGAAGGGTTTTCCGGTTGTGTTTGTGAAAGATGGAGAGAGTTATAAAGTATATTTGAGGAATAACTATAAGGATGTTCGAAATCCAGGAAATAAATTTACGAAAGTTCCATTGAAGGGCCCTAGAGCTGCCGCTCAAGCGAGCATTGCTTTGCGAGCCGTTGACAAGAGAATGGAAGATCTCATGGCGCCATTGCAGAATGCTGGTGGCAGAGTTTTGTCTAAGCCTACGTACGTTGATAGTGAATGGCAGACCGAAGTTGAATTGCCTGCTGCAGCTGAGTTTGGAGTTGCGACTGGGGCAAAACGAAGAGGTATTTTGAAACCAAGGGAAGATGGCACTGGTGTAGTATTCTTTGTTGAGGGTACAGCCGTTAGAATTAATGTTGATGAATCTATTGCTAAGCAATACGAGGCAGCCCTATCCGTTGTACCGAAAATTACTTCTCAGAGAGAATTTCATGCCCTTAAAGTATTTGGAAATGGAAGACGTCTTAGACTCGAGGATCCGACTCCTGGAGACAAGAAGCTCGACCTAATTATTGGCAAGGGTAAACATAAATTGGAAGTTACTTATGACCCTGGGGCAGACAAGTTCTCTGTTGATGCAGCTTTAGAGGCAGCATTGGTCAAGAACCCTGCTTTCAGGAAGGAATATATCGAGGCACTTAGTGCTGACGATCATTTTGAATTGAATAAAACGTCAAATGAGTTGAAGGAACTGATCAAGCAGTCCTGTCCGCAAGGGTTCTTGAAGTACTTTTTCAAATCCTTATCTAATTCAACTCTTAGGGGACCCCTCAGTGGTATAAACACCGACATGTTAAGTGGTAGCGTTCCAAACAATTTCACTAATATGATCGTTGAGTCTACAAAACAGCAGGCTTTTCATAAACTTCAGCAAAGATTGAAGGGCGCTACTGATTTGGCTACTGTGGAGACCTTGAGGAAGGATGTGTTAGCTGACTTAAACACTGAGCTCAAGGTAGTTTATGACTCAATCTCTAGAGAGAATAGAAGGCGTACCGCCGCTGGTCAAGATTGGCAGAGAATGGAGTTTATGCTCAAGGTTGTGGATAAAGTTCGAGCTGCTGGATCACAAAGTACACAGTATACATTGGCAAGAATGGACCTTGAAAATGTTGCTTATAAGATGAATCTCCCTGGTCTTGCTACTGCCTCTGATGCTAATGAGGCATCTCATCATTCAGTTCAAAAACTTATGGGTGTTTTCACCTATTATACCGCTCATTTAGATGATTCTGCCTTGGATAGTTTAACATATCCACCAAAGGTTGATCCGGCCCATGCGGCTGATCCAACTAAGGATCCTAAACTCAGAGGTCATTATGCCCTTAATTACTTGGAATACGTTAAGGACCGCATTGCTAATGAGGCGCCAAAAATTACAAGAGGAAAGTCACTGAGTCCTGGATTACTCCCGCACCCTAGTGATAGGAGGTGGAATATTGACGATTTTGATACTTGGTTAGCGACTAGTGGGAATTATGATGCTCTTGATCCTTTGGATAATAAGCCTGCGTTTGCACATGATCTTAATGATCATAAGGAAGGGCCTGGTAAAAAACCAAAGCATACCCCACTTGATCTTGAGTATAAAAGACGGCTTGTTGAAGCCAAAGATATGCTAATGACTCATGTGGGCGCGGATTTGAATATCATTGAATTGGAAAAGTATCTTAACAATAGATCTAACGATGAAGATGAGATTGGTTTGTTCGATAAATACAGGAGTCCAAGTACAGGTAAAGTTACTTCCAAGATTTGGGAGGATACTGACTCAATAGCTGCGACTGCAGGTACAAGGAGATCGGTACAAATCAGGCTTTTAAATCAGAAAGTTAATGAATTTTTGGATTTTGTATTTAACGCAAAAGATCCAAACTCCGGCAATCTGAGATTCTTCATAAATAAACCTGGGGTCTGGGAGAGGATCAAAAAGTATTACTACAAAATTAAATATAAATTAGATCTCTAGTATGACTCCTGATCCCCCAGAAAAACAGAAGACACCGGTTGAGAAAGCTGGCTTCATAAAACTTGAGTATTATCGTCAGAGATATCCAGAGCCTATTCCGGAACCTGAACTTGATCAATTGATTAAGTATGTTCGTCGAGATGGCAAGAACTTCTTGGTGCCAAAGAGAATGGTTAATGGGAAACCACATGGCAAAGTCTATATAAGGATGACACCCTCTCGATATATGAGATTCCTATATACAAAGAATATTGAATATATTACTCGAAGAAAGAGAGCTTATGATGCGGCAATTAGTAGGTACAAATTGGAGCACAGGAAATTGCAAACCTATGGTGCTACCTCAATCAGAAGGGGTGAGACACATGACAGCGAGCGGACTTCTCTTGAGAGCAGAATAGAGATTATGCTCCATAATTGGCGTCTTAAATACAGGAACAAGGGCAGTTCCCCAAGTGCTAAGAGGGCCCTTGGGAAAATCAAGGCTCTACAGCGCAAGTTGGCTAGGATGAAACCTCAAACCTCTGGCGAATTATTGACGGGTACTTTCAATAAATACCATTTTGATGTTGATAAATTGAATGCGGCTGCAGACAAACATGCTGCTGGGGATCGACTTGTTCTACGGGGAGTAAGAAAGATTACTAAATTCACTGGTCACCTCGTAGATCTGCAAAAATTCTATACAGAAGAGATTGGCTTTCTTGAAGACCAATATGTCGAACCTCTTACATTAAGAATTAATATTAATCGCGCCTATAGGGAGCCACTTAAAAAATAAACATACAATTATGTCTAAAGAAAAACCAAAAAAAGAAAATCTCAAGGAAGCCATTAAACGTATGGCTCCAGAGTATGTTGATGGAGTAATGAACACCTACGATCAGTTGAATGATACGATTTCGAAGGGTTTAATTACATCACCTGAAATTGCTGACGATTTAGCTTCAGCCCAGGATCAGCTTGATGAAATTAGTAGAACCTTAATTGATGAGGCCCAAAGACCTGATTTGGATGAACAGCTTGAAAATCAGAAAAGGGCCTTGGTTGAGGATTTTGTGAGCGAGTTGGATGAGATCAGTAGTGAAGTTTTGGGAGCGGTTCTTGAGCCACCCAGAAGCCTCGAACTTGAAAAGGTAAAACCTTCTGGTTTTGCTCGTCTTCGTGAAGCCGCTGAGGGAGAAGAAGTTATTAATCAGTTTTCCAATGCTCAGAAATTGGAAATGCTGGAAGCTCTCACAGCCTCAATATCTGACAACCAAAAGCTGCAACTACAGCAAATTGCCATTCTAAAACAGGTTTTGCAGTCTATCAGGCGAGATATTAAAGAGGCTGAAAAGTTTGGTCCAG
Source organism: uncultured Candidatus Peribacteria bacterium (assembly GCA_964499425.1). GTDB lineage: Bacteria > Patescibacteriota > Gracilibacteria > UBA1369 > LOWO2-01-FULL-3 > JAQBYK01. The sequence goes on from CAZCLD010000002.1 coordinate 36,643, forward strand.
GGGAAAATACTTGGGGTGAGTGGTGGACTCAGAAGACGGAGCTTGAGAGTACTACTTACCTTCGCCTACATCGTATTAACCATTGGATTAGGGAGCTTGATGCAATGGCTGTTGAAATATCTAAACCAACTGATTGGGTTTATGAAAGAAAAGAAACTGAGTTGCCATCAAATTTGCCTGCCAATCTAAAGGGAAAAGGCTTTTATACTGATCAAAATGGCAAACTTCGAAGGGCTGATTATGATGGAGTATACGAAATTCAGGCAGATGACTCAGTTCTTTATACTAGTTCAGATGGTATGATTCATAAGTTGCCTCCAGGCGGTAAAGTGGATACAACATGGGCAGCACTACCAGTCAAAGAACCAAAGGGGCTACCTTATAATCTCAAAGGAAAGGGATTCTTTAAGGATGCTAATGGTGACTTGCGAAGAAAAGATTTTCCTGGCACATATGAGTTGAAGAAGGGGGGAGTTCTTGTCTATACCTATCCTGATGGCTCAAGATCTACTTTAGCCGCTGGGTATAATATTGATTCGACGACAAGTTTTCTTGGTTGGGACAAAGAAAAGGTCAAAGAACCCAAGGATTTGCCAAAAAATCTACGAAAGAAGGGCTTTTTCAACGATGCAGATGGTGCCTTGCGTAGGCAAGGGTTTTCAGGTGTGTATGAACTCAAGGCAGATGGTTCCCTTGTCTATGTAGATGATTATGGGATAAAGCAGACTTTGCCCCCTGGAGGTCGGATGGATACCAAGAAATTAGCAGACCTTATCGATCCAAAAATGACATCTCTCCTTAGGGGATATGACCAGGGAAGGCGATTCTTTGATAAGACAGGAAGGCTTAGAACACCTGGGAATTTCAGCCAGTTGCAAACCCATTACATTGCCTTAATTGATCATATGAGAGATAGAAGGGATTATGCCTCTGCAGAAAGATTGATTGAAGACAATTTGTTGGCTCCTTATTTTGTTGAGGCAAGAGAAAAAATCAGTGCAAAAGATAAAGCGAGATTGCGCAGGGTCGCAAGGGCAAGAATAAATAAAATCCTGACAGAGGAGGTTTTGGAAAAATGGGGCGAAGGCGACCCCGCCAAAGGGATACCACCTATGACGGAAGAGCAGCAAAACTTATATAGGGATCAATTGATTGAGGAAGAATTTGTAAGAAGACAGAATCACTTCTTAAGGGAATGGAACGATGGTCGCCCCTTTAAGGTGAAGGGACATGAAAAAACAATAATGGAACAGTACAGAAGTATTTCTGGTGCTGGAAGTGCGATAGCAGACGCAACTTGGGATATGATAATTGAAGAGGTTGCTATCAATGCACCTTTGATTGTTGCTTCTGGTGGTGCCGCATCGGTTGTCCGAGCTGGTCTTACTGCAGGCGCACGTGGTTTGATAGCTACGGGCCGATTTGCACGAATTGGTCTCGTTACAGGACGTGCCTTGAGAGCCGGTGTGATGGTGGAAAATGCTGTTACGGCTACTAGTGGTGTAGGTAGAGCCCTGTACTGGGGAGGTCGTGGAGCTGGATTACTTGCAGAGGGTGCTGTATTCGAGGTGTTACATACAAAATTGCAAGGGCATGACTTTTTTGATGAAAACTTGCCGCCTTGGTGGAAGAGGATTCTTTGGACTTCCGCTACTTTGGGCGCTTTCCATCTTTCAGGTGCAAAAGCTAGACAACTAAATAAGTATATAAAGAAGAATGCTACGAAGCTTTTTCCCGAAGCAGCTATTCGAACTAAAATCATGGCAGCTTCTACCATTCTTAATGCCGAAGCATTCACCATGTTAGCGGTTGGATGTGTAAGACATTATGCGGAAGTTGGTGATTTAGAGGATTGGGAATTAGTAGATGAGTTACTTAGATCCTATATGGCCGTTGGTGCTCTTCATGTAGCTGGTGGAACAGTAAAAATTGGCACACGTGTATTTAGGCCAACACCACGACCTGGAGGAACTGGCGAAGGTACGACAACAAGTCCTCCAAGTACTCCAAAACCTGCAACTGGCCGTGTAAGGCGCTCAAGGCCTGCTAGACGGTCAAGGCCTAAAAGGCGTGCAAGACGGTCAAGAGTTGCATCAAGAGTTGCCGAAGCTATGAGGACTGAGGGATCTCAAAGCATCGAAGTTTCTAGAGTCAAAGATTTTGGAAAAGCTGTTGAAACCTTGGCTAGCAAGGGCTTTAAATTTGAGTTACTTGAGAGCGGGGAAGTTGTTGCCAGAAAAGGTGCTACAGAAATTCATTTGAAAGAAGTTGGAGGCTTGAAAGGAAATATTGCTGCTTTACGCGGTAAAGTTGCGTCTTTAACTGAGATGGCAAAAAAGCATCCTGAGGGTGTTGATCAGGCTACTATGCAACAGCTTGTTAGTGAATCGACAGCTTTATACAGATCTTCTAGAAGAATGGGGTTTTCTAGACCTACTGCTATAGCAATAGCTACTCTTGCCATGGCAGGTTGTGGGAAGCTTGAGGCTGCTGGTGAAGTTGTGGGCGAAGTGGGCTCAGCAGCTGGAGGTGGAGTCTCTACTGGGTTATTATATGGTGTCCCTGCAGCCGGATTGGTTGTTGGAGGTATGCTCTTAGCCAGTGGTATTGCTGCAGGTAGACCAAGACGTGTAGCAAAAAAAGCTTTTGGACGAGCAAATGAGATAGCCAGGCTAGGGCGTGAAGCTAGAAAGCCAAGCAGCGAAAGAGCCCCTAGAGATGCTATTAGCGCTGAAATCAGGGATGCGATTGATGCTCTTGAGGCCACGTTACCAAAGCTAGATGAAAGTTCACATAATTTTAAAGCAGTTGAGCCATTGCTTGATATAGCTAGTGATATGCGAGATGTGATTACCAGGCCTGGCGCTCTTAATCGTGCACGGCTTGACACGCTTAGGACCAGATTTAGAGATCAAATGGCTAAGATTCATGTCCCCAAAGGCCAGCGGGTCTCTTGGGAGAATGCAAAACTAGTTGGAGGAGGTATAGTTATTCTAGCTACAACTTTGGGATGGGGATATGCGCTTCTTAAACATGAATCTGGTGGTGATAGTGGTAGTGACAGTGATGGTGATGAAGTAATAATAGATGATGACAGCCCTTATGCGCCAGGTGGGGGCCTAAGTGATGATGTTGTGATTGACGATGATGATGAGCCTGACCCAGCACCTGCGCCTGCACCGGATCCGGAGCCAGCACCTGCGCCTGACCCACCTCGTGGTCGTCGTAGACGAAGGCGTGCGCCAGCCCCTGATCCTACACCAGCACCGGCTCCTGATCCTGATCCGGAACCAGCGCCGGATCCCCCACCAGAGATTGAATTCTTTGATTAAAACCATGATCGACTACTTAAAAGCAAAAGGCAAAGAAGTTCTGGAATATGTTAAGCCCTGGAAGTTGATTCCGGCGCTTCAAAAGGCGGTTGAAAAGGCCAAAGCAAATGAAGATGCTGGGTTTTTCAAAAAGATTGAGATATTTTGGAAATCCTTCAAGAATGAGATGAAGGGCATTAAGGAGGATGAGGAACAAGTAACAGAGGACACAACTGGGGCTGTAAAACAGAGTGTAGATGAGGTTATGGGTGATGCAAAGGAAACTCTTGGTCTCAAGGGGGAAGTTGCCACCGAGGACAAGGAATTCTACGATGAAACCCTTGCGGTTGGTGTTGCAAGTTTAGCTGAGGTGGATGAAAGATCGGGAGGAAAAGCCAGCTCTGCCCAAACAAAGATTGACCAGGCGGCAAGAAAAGGTAAAGCAGAAAAATTAGAGATTGAAGAGTCCATGTCCGTGGCCGCTGTGGGAATTATGACACTGAGAAAACTACGCAGGAAATTTCCAAAAAAGGCTGATTTTCGAAAAGCTCTTGAGAGAATTGCGAAGCTTTCCAAAAATTCAAAATATCCACTAAACAAACTTTTGACTCAGAATGTTCTTGAGATTTTCAAATTAAAAGATGAAAGTGCAGGACTCACGTTCTTAAGTCGTTTTGGGATTAAGGCTGACCTGAAAGATAAAGCTGCTGGTGCAGTGTCTTTCGTTGGTGCAGAAATAGAAGGCGGAGAGGCAACTAGGGCGGGGGAGCTCTTAAAAAGCCTTTCTCACAGTCCTATTAAAAACCTTGATGAGCTCACTGCCTTTATGAAAAAACACTTCTTTCCTCATACGTCTAGAGGCAATGTCAAACTTGCTGTAAAATCGATTAATACTCTGATTACTAAGAGGAAGACAAAGATGACTCCAAAGGCTTTGACTGATCTCGCCTTTTATATTGATGATGCAGATTATAAACACCTTGTGGATGCACTTGCAGGACAAAAGGGTACAGCTGTCGCCAAAGCTGCTTAATTCTTACTATGACACGAGAACAACTACAAAAAGCCATTCTAAAACTTCTAGTAATATCTACTGTGCCTGATCATTATAAGAGAATGCTTGAAACCCTGCTTCCTGCAATGGATCTTCAAACTCTCCAGGCTACCTATGATCCCCTTTTGCTCGAGCAAAAGAAGATGAAGCGATTGGCGCAAAAGAAAAAGAGGGTTGAGCACAAGTACAAAGTAATGGTTGAGAAATTGGCTAAGATGGAAATAGAAAAGTAGAATTCTATGTTTGGATTTGCTCTAGGCCTTGACTTCTCCGCGTTTTTTGTTATAATGCAATCTTGTCTAAATTAGCTGCACAAACGCTAAATTTGGCAAGATGAATTACAGACTTTTGAAATTTTGAGCTTGATTGCAAAATATGAGAGCTGTATAGTGCAAAGGCTAAAGTGCTGGGGTGCGGCACAGTAAATAATGGCCAATTGACATGTCGAAAACGGTTTACCGTTATCGGAATACTTAACGGATTAGGGTATTAAAGGCTTTTCTAGGGCGTTTCTACATCTAAGTCTAGTTAAGGCCCCTCCCCCAAGCGGGGAGGGTTTTTTATTTCTTGAGTTTTTGGAGGTAGCTGATAATATGGAGCTCGCGAACGTGGTGAGTGTAGCTCAGTTGGTTAGAGCACCTGGTTGTGGTCCAGGGGGTCGTGGGTTCGAACCCCATCACTCACCCCATTGACAAGTCGTGCTTTGCATGCTATGGTCTAGTGCAATTAACAGTACCTCTTATGGATGATAGAGAAGCCCGCGTGAACGATTTACATGTTGGTGGATTCAGGAAAACCACCATTGCTAAACATACTGACGAACATGGTGCCCCTGTTGACGGGGAATCTGGCAGGGCAGGCTATTTGGGACTAAGCCCTTCTGCCAGGGAAGTTTTGGAGATTGATATTGGTGAAATTTCGGGCGTTGTCAGAGATGGCATTGAAGGTGTTTCTAATGCTCTGATTGTTGGCGCCAGAGATGGAGTTGTCCCTATGACAGCATCTTTGAGAAAGGCCTTGGGGGTAGAGAAAACAACCGCTCTGGACCAGAAAGAGACCCCTGGAGATATTGTGAGCTTGGTAAAGCGGGGTAATCGTCTTGTTCTCATTGTTACTTCGAAGGGTGGTGCCCCTGTAGATGATTATGTAGCTAAAATGGCAGATAGGACTCCTACTCCGAGATAGTACGAACAACGTTCAAACACTCACTCCATTATTCGATCGTGAAATTCTCGAATCCCAACATGTTCAGCTGGAAGTTTGCAGCCTTTACGGCCTCACGGAAGGCTCCGCTTTCTACCATGCTTTCTCTGAATGGGGAATACTTACCTCCATCAAGTCCTCCTCCGACCCAATTCCTGTCCCAGAAGTCCATCCCGAATTTATTTAGGTCATAACCTATTCCCTGGAAGTACTTTCTTCGTTTCATTAATTCATTTCTCAATATTCGGAATCTAATATCCCTTTTTGTCTCTTCAGGGATTTTTTCCGGATGGTCATATTTTAAAATCATTTCTTGAATATCGTCTGTTAGGCCCTCTTCCATGGAACCAAGAATTTTTCCGTTTATCCAGTCTCCAATTACATATCCTATATATACTTTACCGGCAAATTTAAGACAGGGACTAACCCAAGCGGGCATAGTACTGGACACTGCCGGTACGAATCTGCCAGCTACCGGAACATAATTTCTCGCCACCCAAGCAGATGCCCGTAGTACTTGATAAGCAGCTGGTGCTGCATATCTTTTTGCACCTTCGACAAGTAATCCTAAAGTTGTTGTTTGTGCAGTAAATGAAAGAATTGGGTGGTCCTTCATAAATCCCCTATCCCACATTGATTTAATTTTTATCTTATCCAGCCCTCCATTGTGATTTTTCCTGAAGTACTCTCTTTTTTGGTCTGGTGTAAAACTGTGCCAGCCCCGGAGCATTTTCATGATTGTCCCTTCGTCTGCAACAATCATGAACATAGCATCTTTTTCTGCCTCTGTTAGAGCCCTTTCAAAATCATAGAATCTTTCCTCAAAAGGTTTTAATTCTACTTCATCTGGCAGTGCAATCCCAAATGGAGATAGTACTTGTAATGTTCTCCATACATCTCTGCCGCTCATTTGCAGAGCTTTTGCCCTCAGGAGTGTATCAGCTTCCATCACAGAACCTTCATCTCCATGAGAGTACTGATATGATTCTGATAGTAATTCTGAGTGTGCTTCTAGAATGCCTTCTTGGGTTGGTAATACAACTTTTTGTATGAACTTTCGATATTTTCCCGTGAAGACCGTTTTTTCTCTATCACTTGCGAGTTGGTCTGGAATTGACCTTAGGTCTGTGCAAGCCTCAAGCATTTGATCAACTACTGATTCATCTATACCCTCTCCGATTTCCCCTAATGCCTCCTGAATGTCTTTTTGAATCGCCTCTAGCACTACAGGGTCGTCCGGCTCAACAGGTCGACTCAATTCCCGTTCTAGCTCTACTGTTTTTTTATATAAATACGTAGTCAATGATTCCTCACTACCTCCAAAAATTGTTGCCAGTATTGATTGGCCGACATCTTGGAGTTTGTCTTTTCCCTTACCCAGTAACTCTCTGAATTCATCCCCTTCCTTGGGTTCTAATAATTCCTTAGCCTTTGATGCTACCCTCTGAGCCCACTCCTCCATCATTTCGCCATTTGCGAGTGATTTATAGAACAGGAGACTTTTTTCTAATTCTGCGATATTTCGATCTCTAGATTGTTTGGGCATTGTTAACATTTGATCCACCAAATCTCCGTACACCTCAAACGAGGTGATCATCATCTCACGTCTTGCCGCGTGTGTATCTAACGACATTTTTTCGGTGACCTTGCTGACATGCTGTTTTCTTAGAATGTCTCTAAATATTTTATTTATATGGTCTGCTTTACCGTCTTCATCTAATTGTAGCCTTAGTCTTCCTTCCAATTCTAGCCTTCTGTCATATGCATCCTGGTATTCGTAATCTCCTTCTGCTACAGCTTTCCGGAATCTATTTTTTTCAACAGCTGATGATGTTGGATAGGGCACTAGCCTCCTTAATTCTTCAATTTCTCTGTAAACCCCATTGAGCTCTTCTGCTATACGTTGAGTTTCCGGATCATCGTTACTTGATATAAGAAGCGTAGAAAAATGCTCGATCTCTCTTATTCTTCTTTCCAATAGTTTTGGCAAGAATTCTTTTGTAACAGCTTGATGAGGTTTGGCAGGCATTAATCCAAGACTCTCCTGTGCAATTTGTTCACCTAAATCATCTCGTTGCCTGTTGAGATGACCCAGCAATTCTTCAATTGAGGGATGTAATTTTCCGCTTGGTCGTTCGTTTTTTTCAGTCATGATAAGTTTTAGAGGGTAGGCAGAATGTCATCAACGACATCTACAGATCCTATATCAAGAGTTTCCTTTGCTAATTCGGTTGTAATTGCAGTCCCCTCCTCTACAAGTGCTGAGTATCCTTGCGTTAAGGGAGCCGAGTAATAGTAAATGCCAGCGGCTATAAGAAGAATTACTATTGTTAGAATCGGATGCTCTTTGATCGTATCAATAACCCATTTGATACCGCCTTTGACTTTATCCGCCACATATTTCAGTGCGGATTTAACTTTGTCCCAGGCTCTTCCAAGAATGCCCCTGGATTTTTCACGAAGCTCTTTTTCTTTCAATTTTAGTGTAGATTCCTCTTCTTTCAGCTCAATTTCCTCATCGACACTGGGCCTTTTCTTTTTGCCAATTTTATGGCTTTTCCTTTTTGCTTTTGACATGCCTTTTCTTAAAGCCCTCAGTTTTTTCTCTAGTCTCCTTATTTCTTTGTCTGGCATGCTCGCCTGAAGCAAATCGACTTGCTCTTGTAATAATTCTTCACTGGTTGTTTCAGGTTTTCTACTCATTTGTGTTTTTTTCGAGATGTAGGATTTGTGCTTCGAGGTATTCCTTGTATTCCTCTTTCAGATATTCGATTTCATAATGCTGCAGCTCATTTCTGACTTTTACAAGGGCAATGAGATTTTCGATTATTTCGTTCCTAAAATCTCTACTTTTTTCCATTTTTTCCAACATTCCACCGATCAAAATGGTTAGTCCATATGATCCGCTTTCCTGGAATGCTGTGAAAATTTCTTCTTCCTCCAGAATATTTCCTTTGATTCTCTCCCTTATTTTCTCCTTATTTTCGCGTAAAACTTTCTCCAATTTATTTTTCATGAATTCTTCAAAATACTCCTTGTCTAGGTCAGCACTGGCGTTCTCAACATACTTAAAAGGGCAATCCTTCAGTTGTTTGCTAATGTTCAGAACTAAATCAGGGTGTTCCTTCAAAAGAGCGAGTAACCTATGCTTTTCTTCTTTGCTTAATTCTTTCATTTTTGTTTTTATTATTATATCATATTTCCGTGTTTTTGTCCATTTTGCGTCAGATATTTAAGGTTGGTTGAAATAATGCTAAGCTGTGCATATGAGAGCCTTTATTAGGATTGTATACAGGTTTGTGTTGAGACCTATTTTCTTCGTGCAGGATCCAGAGAGGGTACATAATAGATTTCTCTGGTTTGGTGGGTTTTTGGGGAGATATAAACTTACTCGTGCTTTTACTGGTTGGCTTTTTGATTACAGGAACCGAATGCTGAGGCAGAGGGTTGTAGGGTTGGATTTTATCAACCCGGTTGGACTTTCTGCTGGTTTTGATAAGGACGCTGATTTGATTGAGATATTGCCCCATGTCGGATTCGGATTTACTCAAGCTGGCACAGTTACTCTCAAGCCATATGGTGGTAATCCCCCTCCTCGACTTTATCGTTTAGTAAAAACGAAGGGCCTGGTTGTATATTCTGGATTAAAAAATATTGGTATTGAAAGGGTGATTGAAAGAATGAAAGGGGTAAAGCCTAAGCATTTTCCGATTAGCATCTCTATCGGTAAAACTAATTGTCGTGACACTCATTCTACTAGCGGCGGTATCGAGGATTATTATAAATGCTTTGAGCGAGTTATTGAGAGTGGCATCGGCGATTTCTATACGATCAATATTTCTTGCCCCAATACCTTTGGAGGTGAGCCCTTTACAAGCAGCAAGAAACTTTATGAATTGCTAGAGAAGTTTCAAGACCTGAAGATTGATAAACCTGTATTCCTTAAAATGCCTACCGATCTTAAGTGGCCGGACTATGAGAAACTCCTTGAACTAGCCATTAAGCACAAAATAGATGGCGTGGTGATTGGTAATTTGAGTAAGAATAGGAAGGATGAATTGATCAAGGATAAGATCCCAGCGCATATTAAGGGAAGTATTAGTGGTCCCCCTACAAGAATGATCTGTGATGAATTGATTTCCAGGACCTACGAGAATTATGGTAAGAGGCTTAAGATTATTGGAGTGGGAGGAATATCTTCTGCGCATGACGCCTATGACAAGATCAAGAGGGGTGCCTGCCTTCTGCAATTAATTACCGGTATGATATTTGAGGGGCCCCAGCTAATAGGCGAAATCAATAAGGGCCTTGTCAAATTGCTGAAAAGAGACGGATATAAGAGTATTGAGGATGCCGTTGGGGCTTATCATTCTTCTGTTTGAGCTGGTTCTTCCAACTGATTTTTTGCTATCAAACCTAAAAGCTGCATTAGCATTTTTATGTGTTTTGCTCGAGCAGTTTTCCCATGCAAAACACAGTCTTCATGCAGAGATCTGAGCTTCTCTAAAATCACCGTAAGTGCTTCTACTTCACCACTGTCTATTTTTCTTCCGGATTTATAGGTTTCCAGAATGAAGAATCCCAACTGCACAAAAATAGAATTTCTTACTGGATCCTGTAGATCAACCACTTTTACGGGTACACAGTCCTGATCTACAATTCTCACTCTTCTGTGAACCCCATCAGCATCTGGCGAAAAAGCCGTCAAACTGGCAACCTTAGCTGCCGCATCACTGCCTTCCCTCCTTAAGGATGTCAGATCTCTATCTATTTGAACCTGATCTTCAGGTTCTGGGAGTGGAGGACCTATGATCCTGGGTATCCTGATAGCTCCCTCTCCATGGTCTTCTCCTGGTTTTTTCTTGATTCCAATCTTCATGAGTTTGATTATACCCCTTTTAATCTTGACGTCAAGGCTTTTTGGTGGTATAGTCTGCAGCTATTAATTTTTCTCATGCCTGACTTTGAAGGTGAAAATAGGCGTACCTCCCCTAGAACTGGAGAGATAACTGAAGAAGCCTTATTTGGTGCCTTGAGAAGGACTATTGAATCCGGGCGTTCTGTTGATGAGTTGGAGTATACAGAGGGAGATGAAATGAGAACTCTTTTGAAGGAAAGGCTATTTTTAGCAGCAGGTATTCCTCTTACTGATTTGGAAGAAGATGAGGTTGATGAGGAAGGTCTTATTGAACCTGAAGAGGCCGATGAAGAGCCACCTGAAGAAGATGATATTCCCCAGTATAAAGGCAAATTCCATATTCCAAGCTCATATGGGCCTGACTCTCCTGAGGTAAAATCAATTAAAAAGGCTCATAAGAAGGGGCAGCCCGTAGCCTTATATGAATTCATGCAGGGGATGGTCGATTATGGTGCTGGTAAAATCCCCTCTCCAAGGATTTGGATTGAGCATAAAAGTGGCAGGAGGCATTACTATAATGGCCAAAATGGTATTAGTAGTGATCTTGACGACCCTGTTGTTGCCATTGAATTTATTAATGGAGGTCCAGGACTTAGTCCAGAGGATACAATCATCAACAGACATGGTGGTGGCGATCACACACTTGGTGAATACGGTAAGGGCATGACTCTTGCCCTAGTCTACCTTAAGACACTGGGGCTAGACGTAACGATTAGCTCTCACTTTAATGGCCACTCTTGGTCAGGCAGCCCGTTGCTCAAGCGTACTGAGTCTGGCGTAGCTAGGACCCTTGTTTTAGATGGGGAATGGGGTGAAAAGGATGCGACGGATCATACTTGCTTTAGGGTAGAGTACCCTCCCAGAAAACTCTTGGACGCTGTTACTCATGCGGGTGATTTATTTCTATATGCTAATCCTAAATATCCTGAGGCGTGTCTAGTAGATCCGGACAACGAGGCTCAAGAGAAGGTGGAAGATCCCATTCCAGTATCTAGTGGAAGTGTTCGCTGCGTTGATGGAGTTATCGAAAATGGAGAAGATGGTTCTCATAAATACATCTATATTGATGGACTCAGAATCCCCCTTAAACACAGGGAATCTACCATTCTCCCATGGTCCGTGAAGGATTTATCTGATGCTAGATATTACTTTAGTGTTAAGCGTTCTCATGACTCGCTATCATACTCTGGTGGATACTTATCCTTACCCCTATTGTGTGCAGTTCAACAACTTGAAAATAAAGAATTGCTGAGAAGATTAGTTGTCTGTGCAGTTTCTAACCCCGACCATGAATTCGTGGAATTCTCCGTTCCTGATTACCATTTAGATGAATGTGAGGATTTCAATGAGACCACCTCTTCCCACATCAAGGAAATATGGGCAGAAGAATATGGGGAGAATACTTTAATTGCATCAAGCCAAAAGGAACTTGATATGTATAAGAAGTTTGGCAAGGAAAAGAGGGATATTCTTTTATTACCTTCGGGTCTCTATAAATTCCTTGAGAGAGCTGGTATTTCTACAGCTCTAAATGAATCAAGCGTTCAAGATATAGAGAAATTAGGCGATGTTAGTAGGTTATATGTCCCCTCGGCGAGCCGCCCGGATAAATTTGAGAAACTAATGGACTATATTGCGGGTGTTGATGGAGATGTTGAGCTGAAAGAGATTGATGGTGAAAAATGTATGGTTTGTCGAGTCCCGAGAGTGGTAAAAACTGTTGAAGAGTTTAATGGGCAAACAGAAAATAATCATGGGGTCGTTTTGCGTACGGCTGCGATAATTGCAGCTTCGGAGAATTTGGATCATAAAATCTTCTCAATTGGTGATGGGCATGCTCATGAGACGAAAATGGATATTTCATCTCCGAAGCCTGATTGGTATTCAACCAAGATTGAAGTTCATGTTAAGAGTCTGGAGGCAAATCCAAAGTACAAAAGCTACGACGGGGGCACTACGTATATAATTCTATCAGGTGAAGGATTGGAGGATTTCTTCGAGGGAGATCCTGCTGCTTATATGAAAGCTAAGCTTGAAGAAAGAGATAGAAGACGTGGGAAAATGCCGAAAAAGAAGAAGACGCAAAAGAAGGCTAAGTCTAAAGAGGCGCTCGATGATTCCTCAAATGATATTACAATCGGACAAATTGATATCACGAATAGAGAGGAGGAAAATGGTGGTGAGCCTGACCCTAGTACTAAATACCCCATTGGGAACTATCAATTTGGCACCGGTTCATTGTTTAGATATGACAGTGAAACTGAAAAATGTCATTGGCAAAATCAATATGAATGGAAGCCATCTTCTGTAGCTGCTGTTAAACCTGTGCATTTTGACTCATGTCATGTTGAGACTGGTTTTAATTCTGGTTATCAAGTTTTGCCTATACTAATCAGGAATGAAATAGTCGGTTATCAGGCTAGTGATGATAGTGATCTTACTTTCTTTAGGGATAAGAGAACCGGTTTGTATGCAATGTCTGGCTCTGCAGAAAGGGTAGAGCTCTACACTAAGAAAGTTCCCAAAAGCAAATATGAAAACACCCCCCCATTGGAGCATGAGAGTGACAATCCATTAGAAGACAGCGCTTATTTGCTTCTCCCCTATTGGCAGGAGTTTATTAGAGAGATGCAAGAGATGGAAGGGTTATCAGTAGAGATGAAAGTAGCCTATGCACAGAATATGTGGAACCACTATTTTGTATATGATGATAGTAAAGCTATAGGTGACCAGGTCCATGCTCGCGCTGAAGAGGCTCATCTCTCTGAAGAGGAGTTGAAATGCCGCATAGCCGCTAGGATTCTTAATCGTTCTAGAGGGATATGTAACTTATCTGCTACAGGCTTTGTGCTTTTATTAAAGGCTATAGGTGTGCCTTCACGGCTTTGCGCGGGTTACTGGAAACAGGGGGCCAGCTCAGGTCGTCATGCATGGGTTGAGTACTGGAATGGAGAAGAATGGTTGACTCATGAGAGTCAAGTTGGAGTGAGATCGAGAGATCAGTTCATAGGCAAAAGTGTTGAAGATGTCCTTCGGGCTTTCGATGATAGAATCCGAGAATTGAGTCGCAGCGTAGAGGCAAATCAGGCTGAGGTAACCGATTTAAGTGCAAGCAAGGTAGCACTACTTGCAGAATTAGAAGCAAGTGAAGCTGCTAGAGAGTCTATACGTATGGAGGTAAGGAGAGTATCTGAGCAGAGAGACACTATGGAGCAGGCCCTGAGAGCTGAACTTGCCGAACTTACTGCTAGTGGGAAAGACCGTGAAGGTTTACTCAAGCGACAACTTTCAGATGCAGGAGCTGATGTATTAGAACGTGATTTACTAATTGCTCAGGCAAGACGAGCGCTTGAGGCTCTGAGGGACGAAAATCCCCTGATGGTAACCCGCGGTGGTTATCAGGAGCGTCTCACAAGAGAACTCGGTTTCCTAGATCAACAAGAGTCTTAACCCTTTGCAGGCGGATTTTTTTTGATGAAATCAATAACTTCCTGGCTTTCATCAAATATATTTATCATTTCGCCGTACTTGTGTCCGTCTGATAACTGTTTTAGGAGTGGCATTACGTTGTATTTTTCAGTCCAGTATTTCTTGTCGAAGAACACCATTGGGCTCAAATATCCGTAGGTCTCGTAGTGATTTTGAGCTGCGTCTGCAAAAATCTCCTGGATTGTCCCTGCGCTTCCAGGTGCGTAGACTATCCCATGAAGTGCGGTAGCAAGTAATACGTCTTCTCTCAGAGAATTTGAGAAATACTTTGCGATAGCGGTGGCAAATAGATTAGATGGTTCATGTCCATAGAACCATGTTGGGATTGCCAAATTGGCTGATCCTTCTGGGTATTTTTCCACTACTTTTTTGGCCTGTATTATATATTCAGCTTTCTTAAAATCTGTCTCTACTTTCAGAGTTTCTAAGGCATCTTTCAACTCCTCGTCAGTCTTTCCACCAAAGTATGCACCAAAATTAGCGGCCTCCATGATCCCGGGGCCCCCTCCTGACATAACATAAAACCCTTCCTCAGTCAGAGCCTTTGTCATTTTGGCTACTTTTTCAAAAACCGGATCATCCCTTTTGGCTCCATGTCCTCCCATAACACCGACACATTTTTTCTCGGTCATTCCGGAATCGTCGAAGCCAACCTCCTGTCTTAGTGCGTCATCGATAGCGTGATCGTGTATTCTCTGGGAAAGTGCTTCATTAATGTCTATGGAATACCTAAATGACTCAAAATGTTCATATATGTGTAAGTCTTTGCTTTCGTCTTGTTCTGGAGTAAAACCCTCCAAAAGTTCCTGCCAGGTATAAAGACTTTTGCGATATGGATTGTAAGGCAGGCCTATTGCCTTTGGAAATATTGTAGCGCCCTTTTCTCTCAATTTGACTTCAAGCTCGATAGGCATCTCGCATCCCAGGAATGTCGTATTGGCGATTTTGACGTTCTCCCAATCCAGCTCGATTTCTCCCAGATTGATATCCTGAATGGTCAAATTAAGCAGCTCGTTTCCTTGATCTACAAGCCCTTTTACTGATTCTATCTCTCTGATGTATTTTTTTGGTGCGGGCATATTTTTATAGGTGAAGTTTTAATAATACTACCATCAACAGTACGCCAAGTATAAA
>CAZCLD010000003.1:0-15885 GCA_964499425.1 uncultured Candidatus Peribacteria bacterium
CCTGGTCAGCAATCGCTCTAGTTATAGCCTGACGAATCCACCAAGTAGCATAAGTTGAGAACTTAAATCCACGGTTTGGGTCAAATTTCTCAACAGCCCTGAATAAACCAATATTCCCCTCTTGAATCAGGTCCAAAAAGGAAAGACCTCTGCCGATATATTTCTTAGCAATACTAACAACCAAACGAAGATTGGCCTCTGCTAACTTAGCTTTCGCAGATTGGTCACCTTTTTCAATACGTCTAGCCAATTCAACTTCTTCCTTTGCTGTCAAAAGATCAACTCTCCCTATCTCACACAAATAAAGCCGGATAGAATCATTTGCTATCTCCCTAAACTCAGCCTCCTTCTTTTTTTTCTTTTCTTTCCTTGCAGTATTGGTCAACTTTTCCTTTACAACTTCCGTTTTTTCATCACTTTCCGCCTTACCTTTCCATTCTTTCTCATTCCACATTCCAGAATCCTTCGTATCAATAACTTCAATACCAAGATCCATAAATAAACTATAAATCTCATCCAGTAGAATCAAATCATCCTCAATATTAGGCATGGCTTTGAGCAATTCCTGGTGCGTCACAAAACCTTGTTCCTTCCCTTTTTTGATCAACGAACGAACCTCCTTCGGAAACTTAGACAACTGATCATCAGAAGGATGTGTAATAAACTTGGTAGTCCTGGCCATAAATTAGTTTTTAAGTAAACCCTGTTGTTCTTCCAATAGTTTTTTCAAAAGCTCTTTATCCTCGGATTTTTCCGCCTCTATAATTTGTGATTGTATACCCTTGAGTTTCTCTATTCTACGATCTCTTTTTAGTTTGTCAATCAGTTTTTCGAGCTCCAACTCCAAAGATTCCTCTCCAAACCCGTTATATTGCTCTTCGGCGTAAAGCCTAAGCACGTCGACTTTAGCCCTTTCCCTAGCCAAAACCCCTTTGTCGTATAACCAAGCTTCAAAATTTTCTCGAGCCGAATTATACTGATCACCCAGTTCCTTGTAAATATCTTTCAAATAATCCTCAAAATCCTCATTCTCAAGAAATTCTTTGGTCAATTTGAACAAGAATGGATACTCCAAATTAATTGCCAAAATCAATTCTTGCATACCCAACCTACTCTTAGATTCCTGAACAATTCTAACAGGATGGTCCACAGGTAATTTATAGTTCTCCATTTCCTCGTACAAATACTTTTCCTTAATACTTAACGCCTGTGACAACTCTCTTACAAAATAATCTCTTGTCGAGGCAGACATCTGTTTATAGCAAGGAAGAAGCTCTTTTATCACGCTACGCCTACCATCTAAAGCAGAAACATCATTCTGACTAAGCAATTTTTCCATAAAAAACGTAACAAAATTCGGAGCATCATCAACCAACTCCTTAAATTTCTCACCGTTTTTCAAAACAAAATCCGCAGGATCCTTCTCCTCAAGAGAAATCGTTTTTACACTCAAGTCCTGATCCTGCAAAATAAAATATGCCCTTTTGGTAGCCTCAAATCCAGCTTCATCACTATCAAAACACGTAACAACATTCGATGTAAGTCTCTTAATTGTTCTAGCCTGATCCTTAGAAATCGCTATCCCAGAACTAGCAGCAACATTCTTGATCCCCTCCTGATAAGGCAAAATAACATCAAAATAACCCTCTACTAAAATAGCTTTGTCCTCCTCCTTAACGGCTTGTTTGGCAAAAGAAAGCCCATACAAGACTTTGCTTTTGTTATAAATAATGTTCTCAGGAGAATTCAAATACTTCGGAACTTGATCTTTCTTTAAAGCTCGACCGCCAAAACCACATATTCTCCCCAGATAATTAAAAATCGGAAACATCAATCTAGACCTGTATTTGTCATATACCTGGTCTGATGTTAGCTTTTTGGCAGAAACCAACCCGGCTTTAATCAAAACTTCCTTACTAATCACCTTTTTAAGAAGAAATGGATAGAGCGCATCATACTTATCGGGCGCAAACCCAATCTTGAATTCCTTAATAGCCTCATCTTTAAGCCCACGCTTATGCAAATACTCTAAGACTTTCTTACCATCAGAAGTTTTATAAAGCTGTTTCTCAAAGAATTCAGTGGCAAGCTCATGAGCCTTATAATAATCATCCTTTTCGCTTTTTGAAGCCTTTTTTCTATACTTTGAAAGATCAGCCTTAAGGCCAGCACGATCTGCAAGTAATTCCAGGGATTCAACAAATGTAATTCCTTCAATTTCTTGAATAAAAGTAAATATATCCCCTCCCTTATTGCACCCAAAACAATGACAAATCTGTTTTTCAGGACTAACAATAAAACTCGATGTTTTCTCACTATGAAAGGGACAAAGGCCCTTTAGGTTCCTGCCTGCCTTCTTTAACTGTACATACTGAGAAACAGTATCCTCAATGCTCAACCTACCCTTAATATCTTCAACTAAATCCGCCATAGCAAAAAAGTTATACTTGAAAACCGGTAAACCGTAAATACCTTTTACCTAGCAAAAAGCATACTATTCACATTACTGATCCAATTGGTCTTTTTGTTGTATGCGTAAACCAGGACAGTATGTTCGCCTTCTTCAAGATCCTCAGGTACATCAACCTCGAAATATCCCTGTGAAGCATCAGCAATAACCACTGAATTAAGAACTACACTCTTCCAGGTTACAAATACAGTCGTACCAGGGTCATAGTAACCAGTAAGCTGCCGATCTGGAGGCCGTGCAAGCAAGTCTTTTCCGGTTTCTTCTTCTGCAGCATGGGCAGAAGCAAGTAAAACGGATGTCTTCATCGAGTCAGTAAGGCTAAAGTTATGAGTATTTCTCCTAGATTCTATGTTCTTGGGATCAGTGATTTTCACTATTTCCCCTCTAGAAAGATGGAGCTCGCGCGCCTCGAATTCAAGGGTTGGATCTACAAAAATCCTTGCTGGCTTTCCTTTTCCCTCCTGATTCTGAACAAGAAGGTCTAATTCTTTGACTTCATCAGAATTCTTATCCAAATAAGGTCTCAAATCTATTAGTGGGGCACTCTTATAGTCCCCACCAACAACAACCTCAGCAATATCTTCAACAACCCAGGTTCCTGAGTCCTCTGGGTCCACCCTGTCAATCAAGTAATAGACCAATATATCACCAACCTTGTCAGATGCAGTCCATGGAAGGATCTGTGTACCTACTGTCGCCCCATCAAGATTTGTAATAATTGGATATGGCGGCAAAATCTCCTCAATTGTAGTAGCTTTACTAGCTATGCCCGTTAGTCCCTTCATAAACACCTTGTCATCAATCAATTCATCGCTCAAGTCTCCACCATTTTCGAGAATAAGTAACGTAGAGACATCAGACACATCAGGGGTTGTGGATGGCCCAATGGCGATAATATCTTTGCCTTCCTCCTCAGCCTTAGCTTGCAACTCAGCTGCTTCACTAGCATCTAGAGTAGTGATAATTTCTGTATCCTCAGTAATGATCTTTTCAATTCCTCCCGTCTTAAGGACTAATTGAGAAATGGATGAACTTCCCCCACCTGAAGAACCTCCACCATGCAATTCTTGAAGAGTTCTAGCAATCTCTGTTTCAACAGCTACATCAAGCTTGACTGTCATTTCCTCTATTTCTTGTTCAGTCATCGATATGGAATCATCCAACACCTCACTCAATATTTGGGCAACCTCTTCTTGTTCCTCGGTTCTCACCACTTCAAGCTCTAATTCTTCAGTTTCGTCTCCTCCATCTGTTGCTACAGTGAGAAGAACTTCAATCACGCTCTCTCTCTTTGCCTCGGCCTGCCTCTCTCCAGTTATTGTTTCCGTAGTTGTAGAGCCTCCATCCTCAACAATTTCTTTGACATCTTCTACCTCCACAACAACAGGCTCCCTTGGAGTTGGCTCAGTTGTTGTTTCTTCAGTAGTTGTCTCTTCAGTGGTCGTTTCTTCGGTTGTTGTTTCTTCAGTAGTTGTCTCCTCAGTGGTCATCTCCTCAGTGGTTGTTTCCTCAGTTGTCGTTTTATTGGTAGAACTGCTTCCTCCACTACTAACTCCTCCGCTGCCTCCTCCGGATGTAAGTGCTTCATCATTATCTAAATACGAATCACAACCGTCATCATTAGTACCAGTAGTGCCATAATCAATCAAACCATCTGCTGGATCATCATTATCCACGCCGTCATAACACTGTTTTGGGCCATAATTAGCAACTTCTCCACCCACGGACCTACTCCAAAATCTATAAGAAGGATCCGTTAATGCAAATGGACCAACAGTATCTGTCCACGTGTTGTCAGTATCCAACCCAGCATCAGTTGCCACAGCACTGTCTATTGTACTTTCATTTGAAGTAATTATGTCCGCCAAATATACTCCGATATGTGCCGTATTATTTATTGTATTTCCATATCCACCCTCAGACCCACCGACTGTCAAACTCGATATATTCCCACTTGAATTATTACCCACAACCTCATAAGTACCATTAGCAAGAGCTGTAGTATCAGATGCAATCCCTATATAATTTCCCCTTATTATCGCACTCGCAGCTCCTTGAACCGCAATCCCATAGGAATCATTTCCCGCAATTACATTCCTATAGATGCTAGATCCTCCACCAATATTGGCACTCACTCCAGGCGAGGTAATAACGATCCCTGGTCCTGTATTTCCTCTATCTAAAAGCCCCGTACCATCTGTTCCTATATAATTTCCATAAACATTCAATGTATAAGTAGAAGCTGAGCTATCCATAATCCCATACCCCCCATTTCCACCGATATAGTTTCTTCCATCTGTAGAAGTACTAGATCCAATATTAATTGTAGCATTAGCTCCTGTTGAGGAAATACCAATGCCATGTGCAGAATTACCCATCGCAGTTGATTCGCCCACTGTCAGCCCAATAGTATTTCCGAATATATTATTGACTGAACTGGCATCAACACCATTAATGCGAATACCATTTGCACCATTTGCACCAATAATATTCCCTTCATAAGAACCAGTTCCCCCAATATTAATAGTTCCATCTTGGACATTAATACCAACGCCTACGTTTCTTACCCTTGTTGTAGTCCCGAACCAGTTTGTACCTATATGATTGTTTTGAATAGTAGCGGTACCAGTTGCACCCATCTGAGCCAAATTTATACCATCTGCAGCAGTTCCCGTAGTTGCAGCAAGCACATTAAGCTTAGAGCTTGACTCTATCGATCCAACTCCACCAAAAATGAATGTATTAATAGTCTCTGACTCCACATCGACAGCACCGAAAAGGCTACTTCCTGCCAAAATTCTGTTCCCAGCTACAGTATCAAATACTCCGCTAGCTGTAGTCTTAATTAAACCAATGATATTTCCATACATTGTCAACTGATCTACTCCTTGAAGAGGGCTACTTGCATGATTTTGAACGTAAACAGCACCATCATAATTATTACTAATAACATTTCCCTCAGCCAAAGCACCTGTCCCCGCAGCCCCTATACTATTATCTCCTCCGATCGTAATAGAACCTTGCTTAAGATCTACGCCTGTGCCTGTGTTTTTACAAGTCGCAAGATTAGTACTAGAAATCGAACCTGTACTTAAATTTGCACAAACACCTATATAATTGCCCTTTATTTGAACAGGGGTGTCATTTGCAGCTAGATTCTCAATATAAATCCCAGCAGCACCGGTACTTGCAGCAAAAATATTACCAAGCGCAGCTGCTGCCCCCCCTATAATAACTGACGCTATTGTACTTGCATTCACCACGACACCACTACCAGTATTTCCGGCGGGGGCTGTCCCCGCAGAAGTTGTTCCGATTTTGTTCCCGTACATTAATAAAGCAGTACCTCCAAGAATATTTACCGCATTCAAAGTGCTATTAGCAATCACATTGTCTGTCATTGTAATTGTAGACGCAGTCCTTATCCGTACTCCATCACTCCCATTACCATCGGCAGTAGATCCATCACTAGCGACACCTATATAGTTATTCTGTATAGAAAAAGGTACAGTTGCAGAATTTGAAATTA
The DNA here is from genome assembly GCA_964499425.1 of uncultured Candidatus Peribacteria bacterium. GTDB lineage: Bacteria > Patescibacteriota > Gracilibacteria > UBA1369 > LOWO2-01-FULL-3 > JAQBYK01. The sequence continues at coordinate 6,000 of CAZCLD010000003.1, forward strand.
GAATGCCTGCCCCTGTATTACCTGTAATAATATTTCTTTCTACATCTAAATCTCCACCCATTGTACTAGTCCCGGCAAGATCTGATCCTTCCCAAACATATATTCCATGAGTAGCATTTGAGCCTATAGTATTTCCTGCGATCGTAAAATCACTAACTCCTACACCAATTAACATCCCCGCACCATCCGATGAATCGGTGCTATTACCAATTAGATTGCCTTCATCAGAGTCATCCGATCCATCACCATCGGTACCAATAATTACCGTAGTACTATCACCCTCTATTTCTATACCGATATCATTCCCAGCAGCAGTAGTCCCATCTGCTTCATAACCGATATAGTTGTTTTGGATTGTCAAAGTAGAATCAGGTCCAATACCAGCAACCCCAATTCCAGTAGCTCCATCACCAGAATTGTTTGAAATTATATTTCTACCATCGCTAGCAGCCGTTACACCAACTCCTCCAATATTTATGGTTGAAGCATCACTACTTGCATCGTTAATGTTAATCCCACTCGATGTGTTCGCATGAGTACCAGTTCCATTTGCGTTTACTCCAATATAATTCCCATAAATGTTGACATTCTCCATGGTAGAACCTTGCAATGAGATCCCGTTAGTATTATTGCCAACAGTATTTCCTTCAAGTGAATCTGAAGTACCATCTAGGTTACTGCCTATCGTGACATTTGTTCCACCAGCGACTATTCCTATACCAGAGTTTGCCAATGCAGTTGTTCCGTCTGCGGCAACACCAATATAATTGTCCGCAATGGTGAGTGACCCTGCGTCTCGTATTAACACACCGGTACCTGAATTTCCTGAAATAACATTCCCTTCAGTAGCATCGTTACTTCCATCACCGTCAGTACCAATAGTCCAGACAATATCTTCAATATCAGCATTTAGATCAGCACTAATCCCAAAACCATTTGCAACAGCAGCGGTCCCTGAAGCATCTGTCCCAATGTAATTTCCCTGAATAATTATATTTCCTGAAAGAGTATCACCGGAATTTCCTACGTCAAACGCCGAATTAGTATTCCCAGAAATAATATTCCTCTCACCAGATGTATCTCCTCCAATGACTATTCCTTCTATCCCTCCATTCCCACCATTATAATCTGCAGTACCACCGGTTCCCGCATCTATGCCAATACCGTAACCATTAGCTCTAGACCCAGTTCCCGCAAGATTTGTGCCAATCTTGTTACCAGTAATTAAAACATCAACTGCATCAACACCCATTGAAATACCATAGTTTGTATTTCCACTTATAGTATTATCACTAATAGTTACGCTGCTACCATCAACGATTATCCCATCTTTATTTGCATCTATAGTTGCAACACCTGGTTTAAGACCTATAACATTTTGGGTCAATGTAACAGAATTAGCAGTATTATTTACATCTATGGCTGCGTATGAGCCTTCATCAAAACCATATATATATAAACCTTTCACCGTTATATTATCCCCATTCACAACGATAGCATTTTCAGATCCTGGCCCTCCATCTAAGGCAACCACCATACCACCAGTTACAGCATCTATTGTTACTCCATCGTCAGCTAACGGATAATACGCGGGCCCACCAGCTGTAATGGTTACTGACTCAAGAAATCGGATAGTGTCACTAGCCGAAATCGATCCTATTGCATTCCTAAAAGTGCAATCGTTGTCGTTATCTGTTTCACCTTCAACACAACCACCCCCCTCTTTAGCTGCATCTGAATTCGTATCCACCCACCAGGTACCTGCAAAGGTAGTCTGCGAAAGAAGCACTGATATAAGGAACGTTGCCAACACCCTTTTACAATCCTTTAAAGTTTCCATTTTGTTTTGTATTTGTATTCTCCACCATTATCACATTATACCATAAACACCCCCCCCCTGTCAAAGGACTGATTCTAAAAAATCTAGTTTCCCTTTCCTTTAGGAACAAGCACAAGAGACACAGCCAGAAGCAACATCAAAACAGCAAGGCTGATAATCATAAAAAATTTCTGCTGACTACTTACAAGTAGTACAGCTGCAAAACCAAAAAAGGCAGTTATAAATAAGTAAAGAATAACGACTTGTCTCTCAGAAAAACCAAGATCCATCAAACGATGATGCAGATGCTTAAGATCACCCTCCCAAAACTTCTTGCCAGAAAAAACCCTCCGCAAAACAACCCAAACCATATCCAATATTGGGATACCCAAAACCAAAAAAGCCGTCGCAACCTTCCCCCCCGAAAAAATAGCCAAAGTAGCAATCACAAACCCTAAAAATGTACTCCCCGTATCCCCCATCAAAATCCGTGGCTTAGGAAAATCAAAAATCAAAAAGGCCAGCCCCGTCAAAGCCAGAATAAGGGCAATCGTAGCAACACCTACTTGAGAACTAATGTCAGCATGTAGAGAAGGATTAATACTAAGAAAAAATATAGTCAATCCAGAAACAAAGGCCACCCCACTTGATAAACCACTAATACCATCCACAAAATTCATAACATTTACTAATGTCATCACCCAAAGCACAGTGAAAACAGCACTCACAACCATAATCCCGCCAACGATAGGATAAGAAAAATCTAACACCCCCAAAAAAGGGAAATTGATAGAATAGATCCCTATTCCCGCAAAAACCAAAATAAGCGCCGAAAGTAACTGCACAAACAGTCTAATAAAAGGGCTAAGACCCAGCAAATCATCCAGAAAACCCACAACCACAATCAAAGTGGCTCCTACCAACAAGCCAACAACAGCCTTCGTAATTGGCACAAAAATAAAGACGGATAAAAGAAAGGACAAAAAAATCACCAAACCACCATAATAAGGTATTGATTTTCGGCTGAGTCCATATCGATGAGGCCTATCCATTAATCCCCACCTGGGGAACATTCTTAACGCAAAAAGAGCCAAAACCAGCGTCAACAAGAAGGACGATAGAGCAATCCACCAATATTGAGCTAAAATATTTTGAAAATCCATAAGTCAAATGGATTTTAGCACAAATTTCGAACTAAAAAATACTATGATCGCTATACCCGTATTCCCTCTAAACTCGCTATCCTTCCCGTCTCTTGTTCTTCAGGAGTTAATCTAATCAAATGAAATTTTGCTTGGGGATTTATAGCTGCAATACCCCCAAAAGGAAAAATTCTAGCAATACCATTAGGAAAACTCTGGCGAGTAAATGGAGTAGTCATTGATATCCATGCAACAGGTAACTCCTGATCTGGATAATGACGAAATGAATCAATTAGATCCAGTGCAGCCTGGTTAGAAGCCATCTCCGTGGCTTTTACAATATGTGATACATCATCGTGACGTAGAGGCTCTTCAAGTCGATCAGCATCTATCAAATGAATACCTTCATCCTGCCTAGCACGACTCAAAGCTTCACGTGCCAAAACTGTGGCCCTATCCAGAGCTGATCCCAATCTATCAATTTTGTTAAACCCTAATACTACTCTATCCCCAAACCCAGATAATCCTTGAGTTAAGTGAACCAAGTGTATTCCAGTTTCTGGAGCATCACCTGGTAAAATCTGCTTTCCTCCAAACAAAGCGTCCAATACTAAATCCAAAAATACCTGAGACTGACCATCTAAATCTTCAACCCTACAACCCCAAGTTTCAGTCCCCCTTCCAGCATAAACACCTTGCTTTCTTAGAATATCCAAAATGGCTTCTTCCAAAAATGTCAATCCATCAACGGGGGCATCCCTTCCATTCTCATCAAGTGGCATAGTATATAATTACAAGGCTGCTACTATAGCCTATTGACAGGATTTGTCAACCCCTGGTCGTTCAGCATTCCCTACATCCAGCTCCTTTAGAGTTTTGGCATCATCAACAGAATAATCCCCCACTTTTGTCCTCCTAAGTGCCGTAACATACGCCCCACAATCCAATTTTTGCCCTAAATCATGCACAAGTGACCGAATATAGGTTCCGGAGCCACATTTCACACAGAATTTTACCTTTGGCCACTCGAATGAAAGAACTCTAAATTCATCAATTCTAATCTCCCTAGGCTTAAGCTTTACATCTCCACCTTGCCTTACAATATCGCAAGCCCGCTTGCCTTTGATCTTTAATGCAGAGTATTTTGGGGGAACCTGCTGGATACGTCCTAGGAAAGAGGACTCTATAGCTCTCTCTATAGCTTCACGACTCACTGTTACTGAGGAGTCCGCTTCGCGGACTCTGCCATCGGCATCATAACTATCAGAAATATACCCAAATTTCGCTTCAACTTCGTACTCCTTATCACTTTTTAAGAATTGATCCAGTTTTCGCGTATATTCTCTACCCACAGCAACCAAAAGAAGCCCAGTAGCAAGCGGATCCAAAGTCCCCGCATGCCCTACCCTTTTTTCACCGAAAAAACGACGTACCTCACGAATCACGTCAAAAGACGTCATCCCCTTCTCCTTGTCTATTAACAAAAATCCCTTCATGACTCCAGACAAACATTAGAACGCTTCTCAAATTCATCATGCCCCAGATCCACCTCAATCTCACGCTCCAGAAGCTCTGTAACAACTTTTTTGTCATTCCAGGGCACTCTTTCTCCACGCAGTATAATTATCTCTTCAGCACCCTTCCCAGCGACCAGAACAGTGTCTCCATCACGCGCCATAGTCAAAGCCAGTCGAATAGCTTCGCGACGATCAGGGATCTGCCAAAAACTCTTTCCTTCCTGCCGTGGTATCCCCTTTGATATTTGATCAATAATCTCCCATTCATCCTCTTCATAAGGATCATCATCCGTCACAATAACAAAGTCTGCAAATTCATTAACAGCCTCACCCATCTCCGCTCTTTTTCCCTTATCCCTTCCTCCACCAGTAGCCCCAAAAACCGCAAATAAACGGCCAGGGGTCAATCGACGATACAAGGAACATAAATTCTTTAAAGCATCAGGAGTATGCGCATAATCAACGATAACTGAATATTTTTGGCCTGCTTCTACCTGCTCAAATCTTCCTGCAACAGAATCACTGGATTCAAGGCCAGCCTTTATAGTTTCAATAGGTACTTGCAAAGCTATGCATGTAGATGCAGCTGCCAACGCATTGTAAACATTGAATTTCCCAGGAAGTTTTATATTAAGAGGAATAGCATTATTCGGCACATGCAAAACAAAATGCGATCCATCCGGCTTCGATGCTAATTCCGCAGCATAGATCGTAGCAGCCTTTAGCCCATAATTGAGTTTTCTATCCGAAACATATTTTTCAAAGTACTTGTGATACTTATCATCGGCATTGGTAATCAAAACCTTAGGCACTCCAAATTTCCTGCGCCCCTTGGAAACCTTCTTAAACAACTTCGCCTTACTATTAAGGTACCCATTAAAACTCCCATGATATTCAACATGCTCAGGAGAAACATTGGTAATAACTGCCATATCAAAATTAATTCCAAAAATTCTGGATTGATCAATAGCATGAGATGTCACTTCCAAAACCGCGTATTTGCACCCAGCTTGCACCATCTTCTTCAACAACTTCTGCAACTGAAAAGGCCCAAGCGTAGTCTGCTTGTCCGCATTCACCCACCTCTTCTCATTTATCTGGAAATTAATTGTAGAAGTCATCCCAACCTTATAATTGGCAGCATTCAGAACATTAGTAATAAGATTAATGGTAGTCGTTTTCCCATTCGTACCAGTCACACCGACTATAACCATCTTATTTCCTGGAAACCCATGCACTAGAGCTGCAATCATCGCCAAAATCCTATGATAAAAAAGCCGAAGAGGATGTCTGTCCGGAATTATTTTTCGTAAGGCACTTAGCATGGTGTCATTCTTTTATAGGCTCCCCGCCCAAGGCGGGTCGCTATGTTCAACAGAATTACATTCTGTTGAACATTCTAACAAATTCTATATCTTTAGCAATTTGCACTTTCAATTCATCCATATTTTCAAATTTTTCTATGTCCCTTATTTTCTGCAGCACTTCAACCTTAGCTTCGTCACCAACTTCACCGTCAAAATCCAGAATATAAGCCTCTAGCAGCACCTTATCATCATCAATCGTAGGTCTCGGACCAATACTCAAAGCAGCTTTTAGCCACTTATCACCAACGAGAACTTTTCCCACAAAAACCCCTCTAAGATCTCCATTATAAGGAATATTCAGAGTTGGAAAGCCCATCTTTTTACCAAGACCTCGACCTTTAACCACTTTTCCGCTAATAATAGTCATGTCATGAATCTAAACAAAGCTCTACTAGTAATCAATGTCTTCTTTCTCCAGGCCTATTTGATACGCTTTAACATCGGTCCCTACCCAAGCAACCTGCAAGAAATCCTGATCGGTCTCAATGCTCTCACTTTTCTTTATATAACACCTTTCTCTCAAATCATAAGATCTCTGCGCAGACACTGGATCATCCTAAGTCTCTTGGGCCTTGCTGGATTATCCATGATTCTAGTTCCTCTCGTAAACGAGTTGGATACAATACGTCACTTCAAATTTCTATTTTTTGCATCAATCCTTTCATTCATCTTTCTAGAAACCTTCAAAAAAGAAAAAGAAAGACACGCAGGTTTAAGAATAATGGGAATCGGAGCAATCGCATTCGGACTTTTTTCGGGACTCTACAACCTCCTAGGCTACAATGTAACACATGACCTGCGCCTCCTCGGACCCCTTGATGCTGCGGTATATTTAGCATTTTACCTAACTCCATTCTTCATCTATTTCACAATCAAAGCATTCGAAAATCGCAGAAAATCAAATATCATCTACGCTCTAATTCTGGCAGGACTCTTAATCGCAACACGGTCTATGGGAGCAATTGGTGGATCACTTGTCGTAATACTTTTCTATCTTTTCCGTCGGAGCAATCTCAAAATTCTGAAATCAAGATTAAACAAAATCCTGCTGGCAATCGTTACCATCGCCATTTTGGGAACAATTTTCTACAGCAAAGTCTTGCCTACACTCGACACTCAATATTCCAGTCTAGACGAAAGAGGCCAAATTTGGCTGACCTCCATCGAATTATTGAAAGAACCAAAAACCATTGCCACCGGCCTAGGTTTCGGTCAATTTCAACAACATTATTTCGACAACGTAAAAGAAGTTCTCGGCCACGAACCACTAGACTATTATGTCCTACAACCTCACAATATATTTCTTTTATTTATTTTCCATTTCGGCATTCTTGGTCTTGTACTACTCCTTATGATAATACACAAAAGCCTAATAAAACTGCTGGAATTCAAAAAAATCGACTCAAGCGTAATAGCAAGTTTCATTCTTTTCTATTTCTTCGTCCATGGAATGATAGACACACCACTATTCAAGAATGATCTGCTGATTTTGTTTCTTCTTTTTGCAGAACTCTCCTTAGTTAAGACCAGAAACAAGCTCTCTTAGAACTTTTTCTGGATCATCTGCTTTCGTCACTCCAGAAGCCAAAAGCACTCCACAAGCACCAAGTTTGAGCGCAATAGAAACATCCTCACTGTCACAGACCCCCGCACCAACAAGTAGATGATCCCTTCCAACTAATTCAACAGCTTTCTCCACAATATGTGGGCCAGCCTTTGAAACAGAAATATCACCACCAATTAATTCTGGAGGCTCAACAGCAATTAAATCCGGACTATACTCTTTTATGTCTTTACCCTTTTGAGGAGTATTCGCGCAAACAACCGTATAAAGACCTAATTCTTTTGCAATACTAATGCTTCTCTTAAGTTCATCGTCAGAAATCTGATGCTCAGCGTGATTTAGCAAAGTACCAAAAGCCCCCATTTTTTTGACCAAACTAGGCAGAATATGTCCAGTGTGAGAACCATGACTCACCGGATCAAGATGTTGAGAAAAAACAGGGATCGAAACGGTTTCAACAACGCGTCCAAGATCAAGCGCATTCACTGCAATCCCAATTGACGCACCTGTGTCTTTCGCAACCTCTTCATGAATCTTCGCAAGCTCAATGGCTCTGTCCCCCACCGCCTTCTCGTGAAGCTTAAAATTAACAATAATTGTTGGCAATTTCATGACGCCAATATACCCGAAAAAGTCTCCTGAATGAATTGACCAATCATCCGAATTTTGATATAATACTACAATAAAATAAAAACAAACCATGGTATTCAATCATAGTTTCGGTGAAAACTTCTTGATTTATAAAGGCCCAAAAGGAGCGCCAGAAGGTTCTGGAAAAGGACCAGAAGCCCAAGCAAAAGGCCCTGATCCAAAAGCAGCAGAAGCCGCAAAGGCAGCAGCAGAAAAAAGTCGCGAAGCAGGGAAAGAGGCAGTAAGCGCAAAAACCGGGGTTGAATGCAACCACGAAGCAGATAGAATTGCACAAGAAACATTGCTGGCAAAATCCAAAGTAGAAGAACTCACTACGGATTTGGATGATATCAAATTCCAGATCCTCCTTTCAGATATGGCCGTTCTTGGACCACAGCTTACGATGAACCACATAGACAAATTAGTTCAGTTTTCCATAGGCACCTGGAACGACGACGAAGACAATCTCAGAGGAATCCTAAGAGGCGTAAACAACAAACACATTGGGACACATACGCTCAGCACTCCATCTCTTAGAATTCTGTTAGAAGAATCTGACGAAGATCAAACCTGGAAAGATTTCATAACTGAAATGTCAAAAGCTGGCAGCACAGCAGACAAAGTAATAAAAGCAACCGATGACAGCGATATATTAGAAACAGTTTATAAAACCATCGAAAAATCAGGCCAAATCAAGGAAGTTACACCCGAAGCCTTGATGGTCTTAATCGATGAAATGGACCTAGAAACAGTTCTCAAAGCAAATCTAAAACCAAGCCAAAAGGTTGGATTACTCGACAAAGGAGAGCTTGATCGAGGAGATAAATTAGTAGTCTTTACAGATCTTTTCTCAGAAATAAACAGCCTGTTGACTCTATCAACTCCCGAGCTAGACACTGTAATTAATTTTGCACTCAAGGAGAAAAGTGGCACAGCCATAAACACCTTACAAGCAAGACTCGCCGATAATGCAGAAGCAACAACACAGATCAGTAATAAAACCTTGATTGAGCTCCTTGACGAACTCCATGATATTAACGCAACAGAGGCAAAAGAAGCAATTAAGGCAAATATCGATCACGACAGAAGACGCGAACTATATGTAGACCGTGCAATGGAAAATGTCACTGAAGCATGGCTCAAAAAGGGCACACCAAAGGGCCCAAAAAAGAAGAAAACTCCCAAGCCTAAAGCAGCAAAAGCAACTCCTGCAAAGACCGCTCCCGCAAAAGCGGCTCCTGCAAAAGAGGCTCCTGCAAAAGAAGCTCCCGCAAAAGAGGCTCCCGCAAAAGAAGCTCCTGAAAAAGAGGCTCCTGAAAAAGAAGCTCCTGAAAAAGAAGCTCCTGAAAAACCTGCTGAAAAACCCGCTCCAAAACTCGACAAACTCAAAGGAAAAACAGCCACCGAAAAGCTTGAGGAAAGTGGTATTGAAGTTAAAGGAGACAGAGTCTATTTCACCATTGAAGGCGCTGAAAGAAGTTTCAATATTGGAGGAAAAGGCAGCAAATTCAGAGAAACAATCAAAGCTGCAGAAACACAGCAGGAGGTTAAACTCATCGTCTACAAAAGACTACTAGCGATTATCAAAAAAGATGGCAGTTATAGCGAATTCAAAGCTGATGGAAAAACAAAAAATCCAAAATTCAACAAACATAAGGTCGCAGGAGGCGACAGAGATAAATTTGTAGCCTCGAACACAAGAATGGAAAGTGATGTTCAAGCACTCCAGGCAGCTATAGCCGGCAAACCTGCCGCGAAAGAAGAACCTGCCGCGAAAGCAGAACCAGCCGCATAAGAAAATCAGGAAGCAGCCGAAACAACAGCAAGAGAAGAAGAAGGAGAAGAAC
>CAZCLD010000003.1:15910-51698 GCA_964499425.1 uncultured Candidatus Peribacteria bacterium
GGCGACTAAGAAAAACCTGACGCCAATCACGCACCATATGAACGCAAACCTGACGCAAAAGAAGAACCTGCAGAAGGCAAACCTGCCGCAAAAGAAAAAGAAAAAGCCTCTCCAGAAAAAACCGCATTAGCAAAGCAGGTAGAAGCCGCAAGAAAAGATATTAGACCACGAACAGATAAACCTTTTCACTCCTTCGATGCAAACAAAATACCTAAAAGCACTATAGTAGAAGACGGTGATCTTACATATACTGGAGATACCCCGGAAGGAAGAACTGCTATAGCAGAATTTAATGTTAGAGTAGCTACAAAACTTGCTGCAATTCGAGCTCACATCCTTGAACACACGGGAAAACCCGCCCAAGCATTAAGAGGAAGAGCTCTGCTTGATGCAAAGCACAACGCTGAAATGGACTTAATGAGATTCACAGCAAGCAAGGCAACAATAGACAAGCATTTAGTAAAAGATAAAGGGATAAAACCTCCCCAGAAAAAACCAGCACCAGTAGCAAAGGCTGCTAAAGCTCCAGTGGAGGCTGCTAAGGCTGCACCAGCAGCAAAAGTAGCAGAAGCTGCAAAAGCTACCGCAGCTTCAACCGCAGCGAAAGGCAAAGAAGCTCCACCTACAAAAGCAAAAGCTGAGCCCAAAGAAGCCACTGAGAAATCACCAAAACCAAAAGATATTCCATATGCAGATGCAGAAGGGACAGATATGAGCAAGGAAGATTTTGGTCATGTAGATGTTGAGTTTTACAAATCAAATCAACCATCCAAAGATGGAGAACCTTTTACAATCTTCACCCATCTCGACGATATAACAGGGTATAATCCAAAAGATCCAAAAAAATCTTCAAAGGGCTTCAAATCTTATATCAAAAAATTGTTAAGGTTAGGCAAAAAAATTCCAACAAAATTGAGAACTCCAGCCACAAAGGCAACAGAAGAAGCTCCATCCGCGGCAAAAACCGCTGCAGCAGCCACCGTAGCAGGAGCTGCCGCAAAAACACCTAAAAAGGAACCTGCGAAAGAGCCTGCAAAGGAACCTGCGAAAGAGCCTGCAAAAGAGCCCAAAAAAGCTCCAGCAAAAGCAGCTACAAGTGCTACTAAAACTGCAAAAGCTAAACCAGCAGCAAAAGCCGCTGAGGGTGTAAAAGCAGCAACTGCTCCAGCAGAAGGTAAAAAAGCTCCTGCAGCAAAGGCCGCCGAAGCTGCTACTACAAAAGCAGCTGCCGCAAAAGAAGTTGCATCAGCAGCAGAAGCAGCAAAACTAGCTGCAATGCCTAAAGACGTACGAGAGGTCTATCAAAAATACTTCAAAGGAGCTTTAAGAGTAGAAAAATCTACTCGCACACTGCCTAAAGGTCTATATCAGATGGGCCCAGACGGCCAATTAATCCAAGAAAAAGCAAGACACTACACAGAAAAAGAACAAGAACAATTAAAATACTTTTCAATTAAGGATCCGACAATCTACAAAATAACAACCACAGAAGGATCATTCTTCGTTGTCAAAGCAGAAAATTTCCAACAACGAAAATGGGATGCATCAAAAGGAGAATACACAACATCCCCTGCGACTTTAGCAGTAGCAAAAATGCCAGGCTACATTGACATCAACCATCTACTCCAAGGGCACGCAGATGCATTTAGAAAACCTGAAGATGCACCACGTGCAGTAGTAGAATCCGAATGGACTGTAGAAGATCCAACAACCCAAATAAAACATAATGAAACTTTGGTCCCATTCAAACTCTATAAATTAAATAAACCCACACAACTATTTGATAAAGACCATCAACCAAAACCTTTTACTCAAGGTCATGATGTCATACTATTAAACGATTATGTAAGAACTGTTGAGGGCAAAAAATATGTAGAAGTTAAGGTAAAAGATAAAGAAGCAACAGGATGGATACCCCTCGAGGATATAATCATTCCAGGTCATGACAAAATGATTATTTCAGATCAAGACAAAGTAGATAAGCCTACAGAGTCAACAGACGATCTAAAGGTATTAGGTACATTTATTATAGAGGGCAAAATGAATGGATCCCAATTACTTCATGCCGTGTTTGATAAATCTGAAGGATTGGCCAAAAAAGTAAGAGAGAGTGGACTTTCAGACGCGACCTATCTTCAAATGCTTCTCAAATATCGTGAGGGGAATAAGTTGAAAATTCTAGAACCATCAAAAACTCTTCTTGCAATTGCTGCAGGATATGAAGCCGACAGGGTTAACCCTGAATACGTAAAAGTCCAATCAGAAAATAGTGAAAGAGTATTTAAAGATAGGAAAGGGATTATGAGCAAACCAAGATTCCTTCAAGATGATAAGCTCAAAAGATATATTCATGATGACGATCTGTGGAATGACCTTTGGGAAAAAAGAGGAGAACAGGCAAACGAATTCATTGATGGCATTGATAGAGTAATAGCCACCTTTAAAAAGTTTGGACTAAAAGACACAGAGGTAAGAGACGAACTCAGGGATTTACTCCAAATAGGAATAAATGAAAAAATCACATTTGAAGAGATCTTTGATAGATATGCCAGAAACCCTAAATTTAAGGGGATAAGTTATAAAGAAGGAGATTTGGATGATTTTCAACAGGAATTAAGTGACCTTGCAGCAGCTGTCAAACCCTGGCAAACAAAAGCTGGTAGAGAAAAAATAAAAAGAATCAGAGCATTTCACAAAACCCTCGACCAAGTAAGACTAGCAATGGAGACAGCAAAGGCTCAAGGAAAAGACTTTACCAAAACACCAGAATTCAAGGCATACCAAAGAGAAGCAAAGGCAACAGAATCAATAAGAAGGCAGTATATTGATGGAGAAATTCCGGCCAAAGCAAAAAGACTCGCTCATTTAAGGACAAATGTTTTAGACCCAATAGCAGAATTACTTGATGGAATCACATCTCTAAAAGTTGAAGTTTCTGTACAAACAAAATTCAGTGATAAGTATGATGCATTAATAGCAGAACTCCCTAGTGTCTCTGAGCTTCCAAAAGGCACCAAATTCTTATCCCTAAGATCATTAGTTAAAAGTCCAAAGAAACCCTCAGAATTCTCTAAGCCCCTCCCAAATTCACCATCTGTAACTGCTTCAAAAGTGGTTACTGATAAATTTGCGGCAGTAATCAAGGAATTAGACCCTAAACTTGGCATAGGTGAATTCTCAAAAGCAGATGTTTTAAAACTAGTATTCCAACTATACACTGTCGAAAGTCTTGCAAAAGAAGGTTGCTTGAAACAAGTACCAGGCTCAAAAGGGTTAGTCCTAGTCGATCTCCCAAAAAACTTCAACGCAAAAGACTCAACAGTTATAGACTTATTCGCAACAATTAAAAGTGGCAAAGAAATATACGAGAAACCAGATGAGGTCAAAAGACTAAGAGAAAGAATCGATGCAAACGCTAAAGTACTTGCTCGGCTCAACCAGATATTTGGAAACGATCGTGGACTAGATCGCGACACCAGTTGGAGAGAAAAATTAGCTGGTTTCTTTACAGGGGATGACACCAGAGAACTCTCGATTACAATGGCAGATATCGGAACAAGAAAATTCTCAAAACCAAGCGCAGACTTTCTCAACAAATACATGTCAGGAGGATCTGAGATCAGTTATATTATCGGGAAAGTATCTTCTTTAGAGAGTGGTGCAATACAATATAATCCAGAAAAGCTTACAAAAGAACTAAATCTAAGATTAAAGTACGGCATCAATAACCTCTTCATGAATGAAGAGTTTAAAAAAATCCAAGAGAGATTATTCGCCAAATACAAAACTAAAGACAAAGGCAAGCTCTACAAAATTCTTTCTGAAAAAGTTAATAACTTTAATGATGGTTTAGATGCTGATGTTATTGCAGTTATTCGCCTAGGATCAGTGATAAATCAAATAGTAGAAGCAAATCCCGAGCAAAAAGAAATCCCTTTCTCTGCAAGCAAAGAAATCCGCTCAATCCAAAAAACAGCAATCAAAGCTGGATATCCAGCTGAAGACGTAAAACTAATTGAAGATAAAGTTCTTGGCGCCCTTGTAGTTTCACCACAAGGAGGGTTTTCAGCGTCAGTTGCAGTAAATATTGACATTGGAAATGGCTTCACTGCTACATTCGGCCTAACCGGAGGCTCAGAAGGAGTTTCATTAGGGGTCGCAATTAGCAAAACTGTAGACTTAGGCAAAGGTGTAAAAGGAACTGGAGGAGCCCATGGTGGGATTGGATATGTGGGAGCACACGCAAATGTAGACATTCCTCTTTCTAAAACAGTTACAATGGGCATCCAAGGAAGTGCAGGGATATCAGCACTCGGATTCTACGCAGGCGGAGGAGTTGGTTTCATGAGAAACTTTGATGGTGAACACGCAGAAAAATTCAAAGAAGAACTTGCTACAAAGGGTTTCGGCAAAGTAGAGGCACTCCGCAGAAAAGGAGCCAGCCCTTCTGAAATAGCAAAAGAATTAATGAAAGTCCCTAAATACGGAGAAGAATTCAAGCGTGCAAGTGAAGAATGCAAGATGAGCCCTAAAGCTCTCATGGAAGTTTATGGCATGCTCAGAACAGAAATTGACACTAACATCAAAGCACAGGACTCCCCTGGCGGAGTAACGTTTAAATTTGCAGGTGCAGGTGTTGCTGCAGGTGTCATAGGACCAACGGGTTATGTAGTCCCTTATGTCTCCTTTGTTATAAATGAAAGACGTGTAGGAATCAGAACAGAGGTGACTGGCCAAGCTGAGATGGACAAAGCAGCAGACGCAGATTTGAATGCAATACTAATGAAAGAGCTCGGTGAACACGCATTAGTAACACATGAAACAACAGGTGACACCGGCCAAATTGCAGTTGGACCCGATGGTAATCTAGCAGTTATGGAAGGAAAACCCCAAATCACCAAAATCGGTAAATTCAGTAAGTTATCCCAAATCAAGGGTAAGCTAAAAGAAATTAATGTAGAAATATCAAGTAGTCCAAAACATGGCTTAAATCGACTAAATGTAGCAACTGATGGAGACTTGAAATTAGTTGCTGACCCAAAACTCGGGATAAGCTTCACCGTCAAAGGAAATAGCATACTTTTCTCCGGAGGCAATGAAGCAATTAGTGGCCTAATCATAACTAGAGAAGATTTCGTATATACGAACAAAAAGAAAGGAACTCAAAAACTTACTGTAATCACTATCAAAACAAATCCACGAAGAACAAGACAACAGATTGAACAAGAAAGTCCAAAGCTCATCTATCAAAGACAAGGATACCAGCCGGAAATCAGAAGTGGTATTGCAGAAAGAGGCAAATCAAGTATCAAGCTTCATCAAGAAGTAATGACAGAAGCAGAAGGAGCCCCAGAAACTGTGCTTGGACCAGATCAAAAAGCATTTGAATCATGGAGAGGAAGGATGGAAAAAGCCACAAACACTGTATCTGCAGAAAGTTTCCAGGGAAAACCACGAAAGGGGCTTATAAAAACCGTTACAAAGAAATTCTTGAGAAAAAGAGGAAACAAGAAACTATATAGAGAGCTCTCTACGATCGGTCACAGAAAGTACAATCCAGAAAAACTCAACAAAATACTGGCTGACATAGTAGGAAAAACAAAATTCAAATCATTCCAAGGACCAGAATTAGCACTACTCCATGTACATCTCATCCATGAGAGTTTTATCAAAGCTGGTAACAAAATGAAAACATATGAGAAACATGAGAAATTTGCCAGAAAAATACTAACAAGACAATTCAGTAACATCTTAAAGGAGATCAAACCAGCCCTAGATAGCAAACCCGCAGATATGGCAGACCAAATCCTTAAAGATGTAAGAGAAGGGCTAGATTTCAATGACCCCAAACAAAAAGCAGCTCTTAGTTCTGGAGCCTACATGCTCTCAGTAGTAGGTACCATGAAAATTGCAGGATTAAGAGGTACTAGTTATTTAGGAAGTGAAGCTAAGAAAGACAGCGGGATTTTCAATCTACAAAAATACAGTCCAGGGGAAGGTGGAGTTAGAGGTGATATTGGAAAAGTAATACTTCAGATGCAAAGTCCACTGGACACATCCCCAGATGCTAACAAAACTGAATTCATGAAATCAAAGTTGGCCCTTAAACTAGCCGCTCATGATGGAATATATTTGGTCCTAGGAAAAAAAGATGCAGGTAAACTAATGGAATGCTACGAACAAAAGAAAGTTAGCCCAGAAAATGAAGCAGCGTTCAAGAGATTTCAAGAAATGGTAGTAAAAGTAAGAGAGGCTCAACTCGCTGGAAGTAACTTCGTAGAACTCCCAGGAGACTATCTGCTTAAATTTAAAACTACAGTAGGAGCAGGTGCATATGAGAAATGCACCAACCCCACAATGGTTGTAACAGAAGATATTACAATCTACTCACCAAAAGCAAAAGGTATAGCTGCAGGAACAACTCAAAGGGGATCGACCAAATATAGAGAAGAAGTAGCTCGTGAAACTATCCTAGGCGCAGTTGCTATACAAGAACCAGAGGATGACGATAGCATAGATGGCCGCAGCGACGACGGTGATAGCGATGGTGGTGGTGGTGGAGAAACAGGTGGGACCACAGGCGAAGAAAGTATCCCTGGAAGCGAGGAAAAAGCCGCACCAACACCTGTAGCTAGCGCAGGAGAATAACCAAACAAAATGAAAAATAAAATCAAAAAAAGTCTCATAGTATTGACCTCCATAACAGCATTAATTCTGGGAGCAACCAATTTTGCATCTGCCTCTTATAATCCTGTAAGCAGAGACCTATGTACTCTAATGGTAAAACCTTTCGATTCAACAAAAAACGCAATTACAGGGTCTTCTGGAAATCAATACATAAATTATTTAAACAATGAATGTGAGGAACATGTTACATATCCAAATGTTTATTCTCCACAACCACCTCTCAAAAGTGACAATCCACTAAAATACAATGCAGAAGGAAAACACTTACCCCTCACACGACACGATCATATCTATTATAACGACAGTTTACATGACAACTATTACTACAAGAGTTTCGTGGATAGATTTGAAATCACTCTTGAATCTGACGGATACAATTCTATCGATCTCGATGAAATAGAATGTCAAACACCCTATCCAGCTGGATTTAATCCTTCCAATCTAGCTCCACTACTAGATTGTTCTGGTACAGTAAGCAACTTATGGGGAGGCACAACAATAACCAAACAATACATTGGTAATAATATAAGAGTAACTTGGGATTTTGGACAAACTAATCAAAACGGCAAATATATCGGAAGACCCCCAGTCTGGGGAAACAATGGACCAAATTTCCCTGAAGGGAATTTTGCCGATGACGATGATAGAAGTCTTGAATTTTATATAACTCTACCCTCCGAAGACAATGATGAAATTTGGAGCGCTACAACTACATCAAAAGTACTTGTAGCTGACCTAAGTATAAAGAAAAGCAACTTCAACACAAACAGCACACTCGGCTGTAGTGAAAACAATGTCAACAGTCCAAATAGCGGATGGTGTTATCTCACCCCAAATCCTGGATTTCAAACTGAGACAGTTTTCACAAGTTCGAACAAAACCTTTTATTGGCTCCCCATTGGTTCTGTTACAACAGTCTGGAGAGAGCCAGAACTCAACATCTGTACCAACCTAAGTGCCTCAATGCTCAATGAAACCTGTACAGCAGGTGGTGAAACAGGTCACAGGTTACAATATAACAGCGTTGATTTCTCTGATGGTACCCCTGCAAACCTTGAATTAAATTGGACCTCCACAGATCCCCAAGGAGAATTCTGGCTATACAACACTAACAACAAACTCGGAACCGGTTCAGCAACCACAAACCTAAACCAACACAACCTTTGTTATGTAGGTGAAGGGTCAGTTACTGTAGTAGCAGATCTCCCTGCTGAACAATTAACAGACAATTGTGAAAGAAACTTTGATATCCCTGAAATAGAGAGTGTTTGTACCGGAATCGACGCAGAACTCCTAGATGGCCAAGTCAAAATAAACAAC
Source organism: uncultured Candidatus Peribacteria bacterium (assembly GCA_964499425.1). Taxonomy (GTDB): domain Bacteria; phylum Patescibacteriota; class Gracilibacteria; order UBA1369; family LOWO2-01-FULL-3; genus JAQBYK01. The sequence continues at coordinate 23,918 of CAZCLD010000003.1, forward strand.
AAAAATGCTCATAGACTTAGGTTTAACAGCATATCATTTTCAGAAGACATCCCTGCTGGACTCCTAATCAAGTGGACCTCAGATGATCCTAATGGCGAGTTTTATGTAGCATCCCAAAATGGAGGCTACATAAAAATTGGCACAGGCTCAGCGACCACTAATCAGGCAGAAACAGAGGTATTCTTCCTCGGTTCAGAGACCGTAGTTCACGTACAACCAGATCTTCCTGCAAACAAAGTCCCGAATGTATGTAAAATGAGCATCGATATTCCAAAATCAGAACCAATATGTGCAGAAATATTCGTTGACCATAATGAAACAATCTACACAGACACATATTCAAGATTCAATACAGCAGCGAAAGATACAGAAGGCAAAGCTTTCCCAAGTAAAATCAAATACTCCACCTCAATAGGTGACGATTACGGTTATTTCAGCTTTGTAAAACCTGATAACGTCCTGAAAAATCCTACTAATATGGTTTATGAAATTGATTTGATTTTCAATAATTTCAATATATTAGATGATATTTCAGTACCACTTTTCGAGCCCGCCGCAGATTTCATATTAGATTACGCCCCACAAATGAATCCCCTTTTCTCATACATGCCAAAACACTATGGATTAAGCTCAATCCTTGCGTTAAACGTAAACCCAGGAGTACAGGATCCATTTGATGGACAGGGCGGACTTGTAGACACTCCAGGATTAGTTGATTCCCCTCTCGGCGGACCACTAGATGATTCCGCCCTGGCAGACGTCTTATTCCCAAAATCAATAACAGCAAATCAAAACCAGGTAATCTATTTTGTAGGAAAAACACCGGGAGAAAATGTAATCCACGTAAGACCGGAAGACACAGAAGAACAAGCATGTATAAGAAGATTTTCCATTGAAGAATTACCTCGAGAATGTGAGACCCTCAATTTTACAAGCGCACCATTAGATCCACTAGAAATCGGGCAAAGTGCTGATCTTGATGTAGACCCAGTAGATCAATTTGGAGATCAACTACCACAAGACACTCAATTCAAAATCACAAATACAGCTGGAGGAACTCTAACCAGCAATGTCGATGTAGAACTAGGTACAACCGCAATATTGAGCCAATTCCCAATCACATTCGAAGGATCTACAAAATCCGGAGAAGTAACGGTAGAGATTTACCCAAAAGACCCATATTTCTCTGATAGTTGTAAGAATTCTATAGAGGTAGGAGAAGGCCTAGTTTGTGAAGAACTAACATATACACTCAAGAAATTTCCGATTACCCCGGTTACAGAATTAGAAGAGGAGACCCTATATACAATTTCTGCAAACGTCACTTATAACTTAGACAACGACAATACTGTCACCTACAAAATTGATAATCAATATGGAATTTTTGTAGAAGATATCCCAGGCGTAACATTAAATGAATACGTGAACTTTCTCAGATTTTTCAACAATGTTAGCATAGAAACCTTAGACGCAGTAGGAATAGCTCCAACAAAACTAAAAAACCAAATAACTGTAGACGAAAATACCGAGGTGTCACTAGTCACCTTCAGCAATCTACCAGAAGGCTTCAACGCAGACGTCCTAGAGATAAATGCAACTGGGTTTTACAACGATGAATGTACAGAAGATGTCCCAATCAATGTTGAAGCAGGACAATGTCAAAACCTTTCAATTCAGCCAGTTCAAGGGAAATTTGATCCACAAAAAAACCAATATTCAGTTTTCAATATCAGCGGAGATTTTAAGAATCACAAAGGAGAAATCGTAGTAGAACTAAGCAACGACAGTGTAGGAACAATATTTAAGATTCCACCTGATCCACTCGACACACCACGTAAACTAACTTTTTCAAATAACAAAGTAAAAAACTCAAACAACAACCTAGTTTTCTCTTATCAAAGACCAGCAACTTTCGACGAAAACAGTAAAGTTTCTATAGCAGTAAGAGCAACCAATCCTAGTACTCCAGCTTGCCAAGATACAATCACAAAATATGGCGAAGGAGAGGAAGAAGTAACAGAATGTACATACTTTGAGATAACAAACCCAGACCGCCCATGGATAGTCGACAAAGGCGAAGACCAAGATGATAGAGAGCAATTATTCCAAATCAAGGTTAAAACCAAACCATCAGGCCTCTCTGATGAGCTCTATTATACTTGGGAAGTAACTGATGGAGACGGATATTGGAATAGTAATGATGAAGATGATGAAATAACTGAGAAAGGAGACCTTTCTCAAGAATTACTAGAATTTGATGAAGACACCAAAGTAGAAGTATGGGCATCCCTAGAAGAAAGCGGATCAACCCTAGATAACTGTGAAGACTACATTAAAGCAAAGGCAGAGGACGAAGAAGATCATCTACCAAAGATCACGAAATACGTCTATCCAAAAAACCACCTGAATGACCTAGATGACTTAATTAACATAAACGACCAAATAAGCCATGTGACTTACCTAATCAGATTTGGCGCTGGGAATCTTGTTAAATCCACAGAAATCAAAGAAAACAGCTTTACCAACGGCAAAATAGTAGGATCACCATTAGGTGGATCTCTCAATTTTGAAGGAATGAGAATAAATGTAAATCACGATGGAGACGAATACACCATCCTTCAGACACCAGGCTACAAAGAAGACAGCTATACCGGCAGTTCCTACAGCGACAAGCATTTTGATGAGAAAGGCAATGGAACAATCGTCGACGAATATGAAGATGATTACAGATGTTCAGACGACAACAACGATCTCTGTATCGTTGGAGATTTCGACACCGCAATTAGCAATTTCAAAAAAGGACAGCCAATCAGATTTAAAAATCTAAAAGAGGACACACTGATCTTCATCAAATACCGAATGTCCAACAATTCAGAAATTGACGAAGAGAAATGTGAGGAATTAAAAACAGTCTGCGGTGAAGAATTTAATAACAAAGCAAGCTACAAAGCCTATGAAAACGCTGACTTCAGCGGAGAAGACTACGAAGACTACGACAAAGCAAAAGTTATAGTAATCTGCCCATTCATACTTACTCGTGAAGGAGGAGATGTGTTCTTTCACGATGTAATAGATACCGGCGTCGATGTTGCCCAGTGCTCGAAAGTCAAAGGACACACAGGCCCAGGTGTCACTCCCACACCAATACCAGAAGTGACAACACCTAGTACAGGAGCAGGAGATATTCCTGAAGAATTCAAAGATCTTTCGCTAACACTGCCCTCACATGACGTCTGTAAGTACTCCAATCTAGACACAAACTTGGAAGGATACAATGATGTCTTAAAGAATTTCTCCAGTACAATCTGCGAATTAAGAGCAAATGTTGCCAAGGATTGGACAGAAGAACACATTAACAAATCAATAGAAGCCAACATCACAAGATTGACCAGATTCGAAAGCAACAATATATCAACCTGGGGAGAGCAATACACTCTCCTTAATGCTAAAAGTGGTGTTTTCCTTTCAAGCAATTTGAAAATTGAAAATGAAGTTACAATTGAGGCACCTCAGCCAGGAATCAGTGATGTCCCAGCGGCTCGAACATACATAGTTCAAGGTGGCAATCTCGAAATAAACGCAAATATAAAATACGGAGAAACTGATTACAACAACCCAAGCAAGATACCATCCGTAGCTTTCATAGTCATAGACGGAGATATCATAATCGACGCGTCAGTTACTCATATCGATGGCATCTTGATGGCAGTAAATACAGATCCTACTCAAGATAAGGGACAAATCAGACACAAACAAGTCAACTCAACCACAAACCAGCTCACAATCAACGGTAACCTAATCGGAAACGTCTACGATCTCTTCTCAAAACGTAGAGGGTCCGGAGATCCAACCAAAGACCAAGGTGCAGTGGTAATCCACTATGATGAACGCATCCTCCTAAACACACCTCCAGGAATCAGCGAACTCATCGATCTACAACAAGTTATTGTGCCAAACTAGGACAGAAGATATAATCTTCTTCCATGAGCACTGCAGAACCCAATTCGATTTTTCTATTCTACGGAGAAGACAGCTTTTCGAGTAGTCAAAAAATTCTCCTTTGGAAAAAAGAATTCATCAAAAAATTTGGTGACGACTCAATAGAAACAATAGATGGTAAATCCCTTAATCCATCAGAATTTTCAACTAACATCGAAGCAATCCCCTTTCTTTCAGAAAAAAGACTGATTATCGTCAACGACTTCTTGGAAAAAGGAAAAACTGACAACCAGAAACAAGTAGCAGATAATCTATCAAAAGCCACCGATCAATGCATTATCTTATTTCACGAGAACAAAGCTCCCGACAAAAGGACCGTTCTCTTCAAAAGGATTTCCAAACTTGGAAAAATAGAAGAATTTAGGACCTTGACCCCACCTGAGGTTTCGAAATGGATCACTGAAAGGGCAAAAAAAGAAAATATAAAAATCGATTTCGGAACTATAAACTACTTAAGTGAGCACTGCGGACCAAGTTTATGGACCATCAGCAGTGAACTTGAAAAACTTAAAATCTACGCAAGCGGCAAGGAAATAAGCAAAGAAATGATCGATGAAGTCGCCACCCAATCCTTAAGTTCCTCAATTTTTAAGCTAACTGATTCCGTTGCTCAAAAAAATGTCAAAGAATCACTAAAAACTTTTGGAATACTAAACGAAAGCGGCGAAGATCTGATGATGATTTTCTTCATGCTAGTTAGACATTTCCGCATACTCCTGCAAGTTCACGAAATGCTTAGTAAGGGCGAAAAACCCTTCAGCATCACCAAAAAACTTAGGCAACATCCTTTCGTAATTCAAAAAACCTCAAACCAATCAAAAAATTTCAATCAACGAAAGCTGGAAGAAATTTACAGAATGCTTCTCGATATAGATATCAAAGTTAAAACAGGAAAAATCAAAAGCTACGGAGCGAATAACAAAGAATTTGCACTAGCAATCGAGCAGTTGATAATCAATTGCTGCAAAAAAGACTAAATGATAAAATCGACCTCGTGGAAAAACCCTAATCCAACACCATGAAAAAACTCATAATTACAATCATTGTTGTTTTATTAAACACAAATACCGCCTTTGCAGATTCCATTTTAAGCCCAATAGTCAAAGTCAATCCCGACGATTACGATACCCAGACAACAGGGCTTATTATAAGCGAAGACGGTCATGTTCTAACCACATCCGACAATGTAACGCACTCTGGCAACAAGTACACTTATATGGAAGAATTGGATGTTTGTCCCATAAGAATAGAGGAGCATGTAAGCCCCCACTGCGTCCTAAAAGCAGAAACAGTCATTGCATTACCAAGCCTAAATCTCGCAATTCTTAAAATCACTAACAAAGATGACATCGAGTTTGACTTTGAAATGCCCAAGTTCTCTAATTACACACCCACAGAAGACGACGAAGTGAGCATAAACGGCTTTGGATATGAAAGGTATGAATTCACTGGACAAATGCGACAACCAAACGATGAATCTCTTATTGGAATGGACGATAGCGTTTTAGGGGAGGAAAAAGGAGACGTGGTAGACATAGTTAATTTTACTGATAAGGCAATTTGGTACTTTCTCACAAGCACTCCCGTAAATCTTGGGAATTCAGGAAGCCCAGTATATAACTCTCAAAACGACTTAATTGGCCTTTCCTCTAGCTACGGAAACGAAGATGACAATCGGTATTACTTAATACCTCCATCCACCAACAATAGCGTTGGATACGTAATTTCAAGCGATACAATCCTGTTTTTTCTAATATCAATGGCTGAAGCAGAAATGTTCGATATGGAATTAATTGAAGACCTGTTTACTCAAGAACACATAGAAGAAATTCAAGAGGAAGACAAAAGTATAGATTACGATATTCTCACTGACATAGATCTGTTATCCCCATATGCACAGGCCATCTCATACCTGAAAGACGGTGATATTATTTCTGGCTACGACGATGGATCTTTTCGCCCCGATAATCCTTTAAACAGAGCAGAATTACTTAAAATATTGGTAGAAGCAAAAGGTGATTCACCCAATCCAGCTGCACACAAAAACTGTTTCCCGGATGTAAAAACCGATTGGTATGCTAAATATGTATGCTATGCATTAGATAAAGGCTGGGTAAATGGTTATCCTGATGGCAATTTCAAACCAGAGAATTACGTAAACAAAGCTGAAGCCACAAAAATGCTAATGAACACCTTTGGATTATACCAATGGCGTAGTGAAACAGCAGGCGGATTCGATGGATTTCCATACTATGACGTAAAAGTTGGAGAGTGGTACATGCAATACATTGGACAAGCTAAAGAAATAGGATTACTGGAAGAGACTGATGGATATTTCAATCCGGGAGATAACATAACAAGAGGCCAAATCAGCGAGAATATTTATCGCTTACTGATATTATTAGAATCAAACCCTAGCTAAAACACCTCCAACTTTAAGACATTTTCCTTCCTCAAATTGAGGAGCGATTATTTGCAATCCAATTGGTAAACCGCCACTAGATTTTCCGCATGGACAAGCTAAAGATGGGAGTCCTGCCGCACTAGCTGGGATAGTTAAAGCATCAGCCATATACATCGCCAAAGGATCATCAACCATTTCGCCAATCTTAAATGCTATCGTTGGAGCAACTGGCGCAATCAAAACATCCACATCTCTAAAAGCCTTTTCAAAATCCCGGATAATTAGAGTCCTAACCCTTTGAGCCTTCTTATAAAAAGCGTCATAATATCCAGCTGATAGGACGTAGGTTCCAATCATAACACGACGCTTTATTTCATCACCAAAACCTGCTCCTCTGGCTCTGAAATAGCTATCTACAAGATCCTCTGACTCCTTAGCGGCTTTTCCATAACGTATGCCATCAAACCTTTCCAAATTAGCAGACAATTCAGCCGGAGTAGCAATATAATAAACCGCTACAGCATATTTAGTCATTGGAAGACTCACATCAATCACCTTGGCACCAGCCCCCTCTAATTTCTCCACAGAGGCTTTTACAGCTGCAGAAACCTCCTTGCTAACACCTTCTCCAAAATATTCCTTGGGCAAGCCAATCTTGAGCCCCTTAATGTCGCCTCCCAAAAATTTTGAATAATCTGGCACTTCAACAGGTGGAGTAGTCAAATCACGCCTATCCTGTCCAGCAATAGCCTGCAAAACAGTAGCAGTATCCTCAATATTCTTCGCAATAGGACCAATTGTATCCCAAGAAGAAGCAAAAGCTGTAACCCCTGATCGACTAACTCGCCCGTAAGTCACCTTAAGCCCATAAGTCCCACAAAAAGATGCCGGCTGTCTAATCGAACCACCAGTATCCGTTCCAAGACTATACATACACATATCCGCTGCAACGGCTGCAGCACTCCCCCCTGAAGATCCACCAGCTACTCGCTCAAAATCATGTGGATTTTTCGTTACTCCAAAACAGGAATGCTCAGTTGAAGCACCACAGGCAAATTCATCCAAATTTGTCTTACCCATCATCACCATGCCATTTTCACGTAGCCGCCCAACCACAGTCGCATCATATGGAGGCACAAAATCGCTCAAAATCTGCGAACAACAAGTCGACTTAACACCCTTAGTATTGATAATGTCCTTCATCCCCATCGGGATCCCCGCCAAAAGTGGCAGATCCTCTCCATCAGCAAGCTTTTTGTCAGCAAATTTCGCAGATTCGTATGCACCATCCTCGTCCACATATACAAAAGCTCCTATATCACCATCCTTTTCCCCAATCGCGGTCATACAAGCATCTACTAAATCTTTACTAGAAAATTTTTTCTTCCTAAGACCCTTGGCCGCTTCACTAATTGTCAGTTCGTTCAATTGGCCCATTTAAATTGCACGTTTTACTCTGATTTGCTTACTATCGATTGGAAGCTCACTACAGTTAAGCAGTTCTTCTCTAGAACTTTGTGAAGGAAGAATTTCATCCACCTCCATAGCATTCCTAAGACCAGTTACTTGGCTTGTTTCTACCACATTTTCCGTATCCACCTCTTCTAAAATCTTCATATATCCCAGCACTTTTGAAAGCTGACCAGCAAATTTCTTCACTTCCGCATCAGTCAACTGGATACGCGCTAATTTGGCAATATGTCTAACTTGTTTCTCGTCAAGCATAAAATATGGTCAAAAAACAGCAGTAGTATATAATCACTCAGAAATGAAAACAATCCAAAACGTAAAAAAGGTTGCCCTTGTTTTTTTCATAATTACAGGACTGGCACATTTGGGATCAAGTGTGCTGATATCCAACGAAATTTGGCTTAAAAAAGCCTATATCCTGAATAAAACAATGGATATTCCTTTTATAATTACTGGATTAATTTATGCTATCGCATCACTTAGACTAACCCTGACTAACCCCGAGAAAAAGCACAAAATTCTGGACATTATTCTAATTTGTGTAATTATATTGGTCCTCATAGGTCTAATCCTAATCAATCTATTAGTTCCCGATCTAAAAAATGCTTAATCGTAAGAAAAAAATAGTAGTAATGGTTTTTGGCACCTTTGATTACCTCCATGCTGGACACGAAAACCTATTTAAACAAGCAAGAGAGCTAGGTGATCATGTTGTTGCAATCATTGCAAGAGATCGCACTGTAAAAACAATCAAAGGAGATTTACCGGATCACAGTGAAAAAGAAAGGCTAAAAAATCTAAAAGAAACCAGTTGGAGCGATCACACTGTACTGGGAAATCATAAGGACAAAATGCGAGTAATCCGAGACTATAGGCCAGACATAATCGCACTAGGCTACGATCAATACGCATTCACATATGGTATCAAAAAAATGCTAATCGATCTCGGCTTAGACTCAAGAATAGAACGCCTAAAACCTTACCGCCCCGATATGTACAAGTCCTCAATCCTGAAAAAGCAAATTAGCAGCACGAATAAAATATCGTCCCTACCAATAGTAGCTTAATTATGCCAAATAAACCCTCAGCCGGAATATTATTTGAAAGAAGCCTAAAACTAGGAGTTTTGAACATCTGGAGAAATAAAGTACTCTCTTTAGCAACAATCTTTGTCATAGCCACAATTATTTTTATCTTCAACATCATTCTTGCAGTTAATTTCATCGCGCAAGATGCACTTAACAATCTCAACAAAAAAATCGATGTCACCATCTATCTCAAAGAAAGCACCAATTACGAACAAGCTCAAAGCCTAAGCCAAGAAATAAGCAACCTAAAAGGAATCAGCGAAATCAGTTACACCAGCAAAGAAGATGCACTAGATAAGATCAAAAAGACAAACCCAAATCTATCTCTCGTATTTGAAAAATACTCAGATATAGACAATCCCCTACCAGCTAGCCTAAATGTAACAACTGTCCATCCAAAATATCACCAGGAAATCGCAGATTTCCTAATGGAAGATAAATATCAGATTTACCTATCAAATGTAATCACAAATAGTAATGAGGAAAACAACTCAATTATCTCCAGCGTCTCAAAGAACCTGCTAGAGCTAACCAATTTCACGCATCAATTAATTTTCTGGCTAATCATGACCTTTGTGCTAGGAGGTGTTCTAATTATTCTAAATGCCCTTCAACTAACGATTTTTACACGAAAAAAAGAAATAAGTGTAATGAAATTAGTTGGCGCATCTCGGTGGTTTATCAGATCACCATTCATAATTGAAAGTATAATATACGGAATACTATCAGTCGCGATCAGCTTTCTAATGCTATATTTACTAGCACAAAACATTTCAATCCAAGAAACCAGTCTATGGAACTATTACACCGGTATAGACTTTAGTTTGATATTCTTAATCGAGCTAGGAGCAACAATCCTCTTAAGTATCTTTAGTTCAATCGTAGCAATCCACGAATACCTTCGAAAAGACCTTTTATGAAAAGTCAAAGCAGCACTTGCATCATAATCGGACACAAAAATCTTGGAGAATCAGACAAAGTCATTCATCTATACAGTGAAGAATTTGGCAAAATCAGAGTAATTGCCAAGGGTGCACGCAAAATCACCAGCAAATTCACAGGCCATCTCGAAACTCTCAATATTTGCAACGTCCTAATCTATTTTGGGCCTAAAAACATAATCCTAAATGAAATCAACACACTCAAAAACTTCAAAGAAATAAGAGAGGACCTGGAGAAACTAAAATGCGCATTAATAATCTCAGAAGTTGTCAATCAACTAGTCTACGAAAACCAAAAAATCGAAAATCTCATTCAGCTAATTGAAGAAAATCTAATTAAACTATGCCAAAGCAAAAAACCCAGATTGTTCACTCAAAGCTTCATAATCAAAATCCTAGATAAAATAGGGCTAATCCCGGATTTCAAAACCATAAACAGCTCACTTCCAAAAAAATACCTCAAATTCCTTCACTTCATAAAAACACAGAGTCCAAATGAAATAGACAAAATTTCACTAAGCAAAATGGAAGAGGAAAAAATTAGAGACTTAATCAAAAACATAATCGAATATCAAATAGAGAAACCGATCAAATCACTCACTATTTGAATTTATCGTCACGCACAACCTTCATAACACCATTAATTTCTTCAATTTTGTTGAGAAGGCGATCAAATTTATCTAAATCATCTAGATCAAGCAAGAAGCAATCCTCATAAAACCCAGACTCAGTCTGTTTAATCATTACATCCAGAATATTAATACCCATAAGAGTTACCACTGAGGTAATATCATGTATTAAACCAACGCGAGAAACACAGGTGACTTTTATGCCGACCTTAAACCCGCCCTCAGATGGCTTCTGCCCCTTCCAGTGAGCAGAAATAAACCTCTCCTCAGTTAGAGAACCTAATAAACGACAACCAGATTTATGGATAGTAATGCTATTTCCACGAGTAACATATCCAATAATCGAATTCGTCATTTTAGGCTTACAACAAGATGCAATTTTAATTGGTAAGCCCTCCTCTCCACCAACAACCACCTGCTCACTCAATGCGACCCTCTTTTTTGCCCCTTTAGAAAGAGAAGGCTCTGCTTTTGAGATAATCTTTTTAGTAGCCAAATTCTTCTCATAAGGATAGATCTTTCGCACAATATCACTAGCCAATTTGGAGCCCTTCCCCACTTCTTCTACTAAGCTCTCTCTTCGTGAAATATTCAGTTTCTGCCCACCAAAAGCTTTCAGAATTGAATAGTTTTGATCAAGTAGAGGCTTGTTTAAACGCTCAAGTTGAGTATTGATAAGTCTACGTCCCTCTTTCAAATTATTGTCCCTATTCAAACTACTGAAATAAGCTTTGATTTTATGACGAGCGAAACTACTTTTTACAAGTGATAGCCACCTAAGTTTAGGAAATGCGTCCTTCCGAGTAATTATTTCAACCACATCTCCATTTTTAAGCTCATAATCCAGTGGAACCAATGCCTGATTAACCTTAGCCATCACACATCTATTACCCACATCTGTATGGACAGCATAGGCAAAATCAATAGGGATCGAACCAACAGTCAAATCCTTCACCTCACCCCTTGGAGTCAAAACAAAGATTCTATCCTTAAAGACATCCACCTCAACTTCTTTCATGGCTTCAGCTCCAACTCCAAAAAATTCATGAATCTTCTCAAGACCTCTTATCCACTCAGATTGAGAACCAACTGAGACATTTCCCTTATAAGCCCAGTGTGAGGCAATACCATATTCACCTTCTCTGTGCATCGCATCATCCCTGATTTGAATCTCAACTGGCTGATCCATATCCTTTGGAGCAATCCCCAACACAACCGTATGCAAACTCCTGTAACCGTTTGGTTTAGGAACAGCAACATAATCCTTAAATCTACTAGAAAGCGGCTTCCATTCACTATGAATAAGTCCCAAAATAGAATACAAATGATCGATTTTCTCACAAGTGGGCAAAATAACTCTAATCGCAAAAAGATCGTAGAGCTCAGAAACATGGGATAAACCCTTTCGTTCAAGCTTCCTATATATGCTATAAACACTCTTAAATCTGCCAAAAACAAACGCATCCACCCCTTTGGATTTCAAAAAATCCTCCAACCTCTTACGAATGCCTTCTATGGCCTCTTTTCTACTCTCACCAAATTCCTCAATCTGCTTACTAATTCTTATGTGCTCTTTTGTATTAAGGTATTTGAAAGACAAATCCTCAAGTTGAGTTTTAATCCTATAAACACCCAATCTAGAAGCAATTGGCACATACACCTCCATAGTCTCCTTGGCCAATTTATCCTTATTTGCACTAGAACCGTAAAAGTCATCCAACCGCTCCATTCGGTGAAGCCTTTGCGCTAACCATATCAAAATAACTCTAATATCCTTGGCCATTGTCAAAAACATCTTCCTAAGAATTTCTATCTGAGAAGTCTTATCATTTTCTGCATAATTCAACTCATACAGCTTCTTAAAAGAAGCAAGCAGTTTAAAAGTTGATTGACCAAACAAGTCCAAAACCACATTATCAACAAGAAAACCCATAACATACAGATCATGTAGAAGCACAGCAATAATAGTATCTTCATCAGGTTTCAAGGGAAGAATAACCTCCAAAACCCGCAAAGGATACTGCATTGTACCTTCAGTATGGTTATATTTTTCCAAAGCAAAATCATATGCTTCCTTTACTTTTTCTTTATCAAAAGTCTTATTATATACCTCAATTTTTTTTAAAATTTCTGCTGTCATAGAAGATACAAAATAGACCCCCATTGGATCTGCAAGTATACAATTAATAGTTAATAATGGAAAGTATTTTTACTCCACTCTGCGTATTGCGTCAATATCAGATCCTGGAATATCAAAAACTCTAACCCCCTTTATTAAAGCTTCTTTATTAGCCAGAATATCCTTATACCTCGGGATTGAGACCGTCAAGGCATTAATATATATTTCCCTCAGGCTATCATGAGCACTAAAATCGGATTTCAAGTTTATTGATTCATGAGATGCATCAACAAACAATTCAAAGAAATCATAAGCATTTTGCCCATATAAATTCGAAAGATTATTGAAGAAATCCACTTCATAAGAATCCCTCTGAGTAGTAATCATTTCATATTCAACCCGTAATTCCTCTAAGTATTGATCTATAGAGACAACATTAGCTTCTGCCTGTCTTATAAGTGACTCCATTTCGGCCAAATGCTCATCTAATGCTTCTCTTCTGTTTACAGATAGATCTACCAAAGAATAAATATCAACCTTATACATATTGTCTAATTTCCTAACCAGATTCACATATTCTACAAATTTAGCCTGCCTCAAATCCAAAGGCTCCCCAATAACATAAGCGGCCTTCACACCTGACAAATCCCCCCATTGACCAATAGGTACAGTTTCTATCGTTTTGTGTTCTTCTCCAATAATAAAGGAGGCGATAACATCATAAGCATCAGAACCAACTTCTGACGAAACCTCTCCCCCTCCAGCCGGTTCGCTAACCGGATCTTCTGCCCCATCATCAGGTTCTCCAAAAAGGCCGAACACAAAGATTAGTAACCCCACAATAAGTACAGCCAAAAATGCCAGAATCCCAAAGAATTTTTTCTTAGTAATGCCTGCTTGCTGCATTACATCCCAAAAATTCTCCTTAAACTCCTCTATCTTAGGCTCATTCTCAATTGCTTCAACTTCACCAGGGATAGCTTCCTTCGGTGCTGTTTCTGTAGGTTCAGGAGTTACTTCAATCACTTCATCCTCAGCCTTTACTTCATCTTTCTCTTTAACCTCATCTTTTTCACTATAATCTTTAGGAATTGATTCAGTATCAGGAGTAATAATCTCCTCCGCGTGTTCCCTCTCCTCTTCATTTTTTCCATCCTCGAGTTTTGCCGTAGTATCCTGATCAAACTCAGTAACCTCATCTAAAGGTTTCTCATCTAATGCTTTTTCATCCAATGGGCTACTTTTAGCAATAGGTTCAAACGGATTTATTGGTTTAGCCGGCTGTTTTTCCTTTGCCTGCTCAATTTTTGGCGGTTCATCAGAAAAATCCTGGTCACCCTCATCTTTTGCTTCCATTTCCTCTTGTTCATAACGATCTTCATACTCTTTAGGAGGCAACTTAGTATCCGCAAAAGGATTAATTGGTGTAACCGGAGCAGTAGGCGGCAATTCCTCAACCTCAGGTTGTTGCTTATCCTTCGCTTTTTGCTCAATCTCTGGCTCTTGTTTAATCTCCTTCTTTTCCTCACCTTCTGGCTCTTGCTTAATCTCCTTCTTTTCCTCACCTTCTGGCTCTTGCTTAATCTCAGGTTGTTCTTCAACCTTCATCTCCTGCTTAACAGTTTTCTCTTTAACATCCGCAGGAGCATCAATTTTCTTTCTTCTCCGTGGTCGACGCCTCCTCTTTTTCTTGGGTTGAGAATCCTGCTTGAGTTCTTCCTTCAAATTACCCCTTTTTCCCTTAGAACTAGCTTTTTTTTCAATTTTATCCCAGACTTTCTTTGCATTATCCTTCTTCCCTTTGGAAGGTTTTTCTCTAGAATCTGGTTTTTTCTCATTTTCAGGCATAAGAATCCATAAATTATCCCTATATTATACCAAAAAACAGCTAACAATAGTATACCAAAAGGGGAAATACAACATCTCTAGTAAAATATCCTATATCCACTTCCGACCAAAATATTCCCCAAAACAGAGCTAAGAATAAAATAGGCTACAACAGCGACTAACAAACAAATTATGGCATCTTTCTCTGACAATCTATGGTGAGAAGTCAGAAATTGATAAGCCGCCGCTAAAATAAGCGTAAATCCAACCAACCAAATCAAATTAAACAAGCTAAGGCCTAGGGAAATACCAAGTGCTTCAAACAAGAACGGAAGAATCCCTATCCATAGGAATAAAGACGCATAAGACAACACCCTAAAGACCCTTACATGACTAACGCTTCTTCTAAAAAATTTCTCAGCACAAACACTAAGCGCAAAAATAGCTCCAACTAAGGAGATTGCAGGCATAAAAACCACCCAAAATACATAAGGAGACAATATTGAGCTCAAACCAGCCTTATATTGAAAAGAACTTAAAAAAAGATTTGCAACTGGAGGCACAAGCAATATCAAAACACCCCAGCCCGTAGCACTTTTTCTAGAGGCTACAGACTCAATCATCATCTTGTCCTGTTTGAGGATAGCTAAAGCATCCTTAAGTTCTCTGAGCATACAAGCCTAAAATACTCCTGTTGCCGTAAATACTGAAGCAAAAATCAAAGAAACAACAGTCATCAATTTGATAAGAATGTTTATACTTGGTCCAGATGTGTCCTTAAATGGATCACCTACAGTATCACCAACTACAGTAGATTTGTGTGTATCAGACCCTTTTCCTCCATGATTACCAGCTTCTACAAACTTTTTTGCATTATCCCAAGCTCCACCTGAGTTTGCCATTGAAATAGCCAACATAACTCCTGAAACAAGCGCACCCGCAATAAGCCCTCCTAGAGCAATAGATCCAAGCACATATCCAACTAAAATTGGTACAATCACAGCCATAAGACCAGGAACTATCATTTCTCTAATAGCAGCACGGGTAGAAATATCCACACATGTCTTAGTATCACCTTTGGCTTTACCTTCCATCAAACCCTCTATTTCCCTAAATTGACGACGTACTTCTTCGATCATATCAAATGCAGCTCTACTAACCGCTGACATTGTCATAGCAGAAAACAAAAATGGGAGCATCGCACCAAGAAGGAGACCAATAATAACAGTAGGGTTCATAATATCGATAGCAGTAATACTGGCTGCCTCAGAATAAGCTGCAAAAAGAGCTAATGCAGTCAAAGCAGCAGAACCAATAGCAAAACCTTTACCAATCGCTGCGGTAGTATTCCCAGCAGAATCCAAGGCATCAGTCTTCTTGCGAACATCTTCACCAAGTCCAGCCATTTCAGCAATACCACCAGCATTATCAGCTACAGGCCCATAGGCATCTACCGCAAGAGAAATTCCTAGAGTAGATAACATTCCAACAGCAGAAATCGCAATTCCGTAGAGACCAGCAAAACTATAAGCCAAATATATTGCCAAACAAATAAAGAGAACAGGTAAAGCAGTTGATTTATAACCTAATGCAAGTCCAGCAATAATATTAGTAGCAGAACCAGTTTGCGAAGTATCAGCAAGCTTCTTTACAGGACCATAATGATCAGATGTGAAATATTCGGTTATTAGTCCAATTATGATTCCTACAACCAAACCAGAGATCATAGCGATAAATACACCCATAGCATCATCTGCAGGCAGGAAGTGTTTAGTCAAAAAGTAACTTGCAATTACAACCAATATAGAAGCGCTCCAAATCCCATTCTTAAGAGCACCATGTATATTGCCACTTTTCCCAACCCTTACAAAGAAAGTCCCTATAATCGACGAGATAATCCCTGCTCCAGCTATAGAAATTGGGAGATAAATACCTTCCATTCCAAAAGCACTAAACCCAAGAATCGTCGCAGCAAGTATTGAACCAACATACGACTCAAATAGATCAGCACCCATACCAGCAACATCTCCTACGTTATCACCTACATTATCAGCAATAACAGCCGGATTTCGTGGGTCATCTTCAGGAATACCAGCTTCTACCTTTCCAACCAAATCAGCACCAACGTCAGCTGCCTTAGTATAAATTCCTCCACCAACACGCGCAAAAAGAGCAATAGATGAAGCTCCAAGACCAAATCCAGTTATAACATTAAGTGTAACACTTGTTTCAATACTAGTTAGACTAAATATATAAAGTAAAAGAGACAATCCAAGAAGACCAAGGCCTACGACTCCAAGCCCCATTACGGCCCCGGATCTAAAGGCAATAACCAGAGCCTTTCCAAGCCCTTCACGAGCCGCATGTGCAGTTCTAACATTAGCTTTTGTAGCTATCCTCATACCAAAATACCCCGCCAAAACACTACTTATCGCTCCATATACAAAAGACGCAGAAGTCAACCACCCTTCATTCACTCCTTCAGTTGCAGTATTATCTAAAAATAACCCTAAAACTATCCCCAAAACAATTACAAACCCCGCAATAACACGATATTCGCGCTTCAAAAAAGCCATTGCCCCCTCATATATAGATTGAGCAATTTCTTTCATTTTATCATTACCTTCGGGCTTGCCTGAAACAATTATTGCAAAAATAAAGGCAGCCAGTAAGGCAAAAATACTGACAAAAGCCATCAAGAGTGGATAGTTCATGAGAAAAAGATGTTACGAAATATGACTTAAGGAGTTTACAAGAAATCATCAGAAAATCAAATGAAATTTCTTTAGACAGGAACTTCCTCAGTCAACATGTTACTTAAATCCAGATAAAAACTCCTAATTTCCTCTAATCCCTCTGACTCGTTATTCCAATCAATCTCAAAACGTCTATGTTCACCATTCACAAATTCCAAATCGACAATCAAAGTACTACCACCAATAGTCCCTTCATCCTTTCCTTCATAGTCAAAACCCTTGATCAACTCAACAATTTCTTCAAAACGATCAAAATTCTCACCACCTACAATCCCTCCAGTATCAACGTCTGCATCCAGCGTTTCCTCCGTACGATCCGGATATACACGAGTATATTCAAGACTTAGAGTCCTATCTTCATAAATAGGAGAAACCATTAAGTCAGTTTCCGAATAAAACTGTGGAGGAATAGATCCATCAGTGGTCTCAATATGCAAAACTAGAACATTGCCGTTAGATCCAAAACACGCAGAAAAGAAAGCAACTGCGACAACGATCAAAAAAAGATGAAAAACTCTTCTCATACATCGATAATACAAGATGCTAATTGAAATGCAAGATTATTCCTTCTTATCTTTATCAGATTCAGCAGCCTCCCCTTCCTTCTTCTCCTCTCCTTCCTCACCCTCTGCACCTTCTTCACCCTCTTCACCTTCTTCACCTTCTTCACCTTCCTCAGCAACAGGCTCAGGCTCTTCTTCAACCTTAGGTGGGACAACCGTCGCAACAACATCCTCAGGACCATTAACAGCAGTAATACCTTCAGGTAAAACAAGATCTTTAACTCTAATATAACTATTATAATCAACCAGTGACTCTATGCTCACCTCAATACTATGAATCAAATCCTTTGGAAGACATTTAACCTCAACATCAGTAAGGTGATGAGTAAAAATACCACCAAATTCCCTAACTGCAGGAGCATCCCCAGTAAATTTTAAAGGGATCTTGGTCTGCAGTTCTTCACCCATTCTTACATTAATAAAATCCACATGGGCAATCGAATCAGTAATAGGATCATAATCTACTTGATGAGCCAAAACATTAATCTTTTCCTTACCATCAATATTCAGCTCAATAATAGTGTTCGTTCCAGACACCCTGAATAATTTTCGAAAAGTCTGATAATCAACCTGAAGAGATTGATTTTTCACGCCTCTACCATAGTATTCCAAAGGTATCAAATCGCTTCGAAGCAAATCCTTCGCACGGCTAGACTTCTCCCTAGTTTGTACATCAAGTGTTAATATGTCCATATGCTCGAGCAGTTTAATAGAAAGGCTTTTTTAGTGCAATAGATTTTTAACACTGCTATAATCCACTCACTTTCTAATAAATCCAACATGTTTGACAAAGCAAAAGATATGTACAGACTGCAAAAACAGGCCCGACAAATCAAAAAAAAGCTCAAAAACACTCATATTGAAGCCGAACACGAAGGGATAATTGTAATCATCAACGGAGAACAAGAAATTGTAGAAGTAAAATTAGGCGAAGAAGCTATGCAAGATCGAAAAAAAGCGGAGGTGAACGTCGTAAAATGCCTAAATAAAGCCATAAAAAAATCTCAACAAATCGGAGCAGAAATGATGAAATACGTTATGGGAGATATGGGCTTACCCGGACTAGGAGGATAATCAATTTTTAATTTTCAATTCTAAATGAAAATGAAGAAAAAATTCTCAATCCTGCTCATAGTTGCAGTACTCTTAATTGGACTTGGATACTTTAGCTACAGATCTAATATCTACTCCCCCGTCGACAAAGATGACAACACAGAGATCTCCTTCGAAATTCTAAAGGGCACACCTGTAAGAGAAATTGCTAAAAATCTCGAGACACAAGATTTAATTCACAGTGATTTTTCCTTTTATCTATACGTAAAATCGCATTCACTAGGCAAAAAAATCTTGGCAGGACGATTTAATCTAAATAAAACAATGAACACTCCTGAAATTATAGATTATCTAGTAGATCCAGCTAAAGCCCAATTCCGAATAACAATTCAAGAAGGATTAACAGCCATGGATATAGACAAAAAACTCACAGAGCTGTCACTCATAGAGGCCGGCGAATTCTTAGATGAATCAAAAAATTTTGACGGCTGGGAATACTATGATTTTCTTGATAAAGAAGTCCTTTCAACCCTGGAATTACCTATAGAAGGGTATCTCTATCCAGATTCTTACTTCCTAAATGGTGCAGATTTCCAGCCTCACGATATGATCTATCTCAGCATGGATAATTTTGAAAAAAAATGGCTAGAACTCAACAAATCTTTGGGCAATAAATCCATGAATGAAATCATCACTATGGCTTCGATTATCGAAAATGAGGTAAGAGATAGCTCAGATCGCAAATTAGTTTCAGGGATCCTATGGAAACGACTGGATAATAGCTGGCCCTTGGGAGCAGATGCAACCCTGCTATATATCACAGATGACCGCGAGATCAGTCAGAAAGATCTTGAAATAGACTCACCGTACAACACTCGCAAA
The DNA here is from genome assembly GCA_964499425.1 of uncultured Candidatus Peribacteria bacterium. Lineage (GTDB taxonomy): Bacteria > Patescibacteriota > Gracilibacteria > UBA1369 > LOWO2-01-FULL-3 > JAQBYK01. The sequence continues at coordinate 43,649 of CAZCLD010000003.1, forward strand.
TACCTAGGACTGCCCCCCGGCCCAATCAGCAACCCCAGCATGGACAGTATAGAAGCAGCACTCTCACCAACAGAAAGCTCATATTGGTTTTACCTCACAACTGCAGACACAGGAGAAGTCATATACGCAAAAACAAACGAAGAGCACAATATAAACAAGGCAAAATACCTATGATTACTTAAAATTTAGACCTTCCAAAAATCTATCAAATTCAGGGACCTTTTGTGCAAAGTCTTCCATAGGAACACTAAATACAATAATAATAATTTCGTCTTCCTTGAAAACTAAAACCCTTCTAAGTTGTCTTCGCTGAACAGCTTCTAATGCAGAGATATACTCATCAACTGCAAAAGCTCCTTGCGCAGAATCAAGTCCCTTAAACTTACTAGAAACAGGAAACTCTACCACTTCAAAATTTTCCCAGGGAGAAATATTTGTCTGCTCAATCTCGGCACTAATAGACTCAAAGCTCATCTCTACCAACTTGAGTGGAAAATATTGTTCTACAGTCTCTTTGTTAGGGACGCCAACGAAAAACTCGAGATTAAAAACGGTTATATTAGAAATTCCTCCATCGTCCCCTTCCAAATATAACCAATCTCCCTCTTGTAAACTTGAATCAACCACTGTCCATCCCGCAGGAATTTCAGCAATTAAATGATCATTTTCAAAAACATTGTCAGCCAATCCTCCACCAGTACATGAGACAAAAAGTAAAGATGCAATGAACAATCCGGGCAATTTATAAGACATATTTTAATTTGTTAATTAAGAATTTTAGAAACTTGGTTCAGGTTCAGGTTCAGGCTCTGGTTCTGGTTCAGGCTCTGGTTCCACTTCAGCAGGAGCATAGAAAACCTTCACCACAAGCTTTTCGGTTTTATTACCTTCACTATCCTCAGCATGGACTTCATAAATATTTTCACCTTCCTTCATAAGATCATAGTCAGCATTGGCAAAATAAGTCCAACTTTTATCACCAGGCTTAAATTTGGTCAGAGTATAGCCATTTACTACCACTTTAGAAGCCCCCGAAACAGATCCAGTCAAGGTAGCTAATACGCCACTGACATTGTAGAACCCATTTTCGTCAACCTCTGCGCCACCAGCAACACTCGAAATACTCGGCTTAGTCAAAGAGTCAAGCACCACCTCAGTATCAGGTTCTTCTGGCTCAGGATCCTCCTCAGGCAGCTCATCAGGTTTGTCAGGTTGAACAACAACATCCTCATCCTGCTCATCAACAACCTCTGGCTCAACCTTACGAAGACCAGCATTGTCCGAACTGGCAGATTTCTCAAAAACAGTTGGAGATTTGTCTTCACCTGTATTCCATAAGAACCAAGCACCTTTTTTGAAATCATCAGAAATAGCACTATGTACAGTAGGACTAAGATAAGCTCTATAATTAGTCAAAACATCTTTTGAAAAAATTATTTCCTGAGCAAGACCAATTTTCTCGGTCTCAACTATCGTATCACCATCTAAAACGTCAACCTCCAACCCTTCATTCTTTTCGAAAACATTGATAACCCTTACAATTTCCTCATCACCATTCTCAATCTCATAAACACTTGCAGCCATGGATCTCACCCTAATATCATCCAAGATCACATCAATTTCCGTATTGCCAGTGTCTTTATACACTTTGTTAAACCAAAGATTTCCCTCAATAAGAGTCAACTCAATATAAGAATCACTTAAATCATCCACAATTGAATCAAAACGAATCTCAGTACTACCATCCATACGCATCAAAGTCCCATCAAAAAATTCCAGGATAATAAGGGCATCTCCTGAAGATCGGACTTCATCACCTTGCATAACAACCGCGTCAGAAGAGAGATCAAAATAGTCCTGTGTGCCCCAGGTCTTCATCTGAGCGTTGCCTTCCAATATATGCATATACGCAGCGCGAGCACTGTCAGTTGAGAAAAGTGCTCTCCATAAATTGAAGCCCAACACAAGGATAACGCCAAGACAAATAATGATCAAAAATGGCATTACATAATCGGTACTACGATGACGTTTGCGATAATGCATGATAGCGCTATTCTAAGCCACCAAACGAAAATTGTAAATTGAAAATCACTTACAGTCCCATCTCACGCTTAATCGCGTTCACATCACGGACCAAACGAATATTCTTTTTGAGAAGTTTTGCAGTCTTATTACAAGCATGCATTACTGTAGTATGATTTCTACCCCCAAACCCACTACCGATCTTCTGATAGGAGTAACCAAGCTCGTTCTTAATCAAATACATGCACACCTGGCGAGGATTCATGAATTCTTTTCGTCTGTCCTTACCTGTCATCTCAGAAAGATCAACATTGTAATACGAGGATACAATTGCCATTACATCTTCCGCAGTCTTAATCACACTTTTTGAGCTCTCCGCCTCAATATCAAATCCCACAATCTTTTGAGCTTTATTCATCCTACGAATAATTTCAGCAGCGGTTTTGATGGTCGTAACCCTATTAAAGAAATCACTATCCGCAAGCATTTGTCTCAATACCCCCTCAAGCTCACGAACACTAGTTTTTACATTATTAGCAATAAACTCCAGTACTTCAGGATCAATAATCATCTGGAATTCCTTACATTTCTGCTGAAGAATAGCCAATCTGGTTTCAAAATCAGGGACAATTAATTCTACTACCATCCCCATAGAGAATCGGCTCTTAAGACGCTCATCCAAATTATCAAGCTCGCTAGGAGGTCTATCACTAGTAATCACAATTTGCTTATTTGCATTGTAAAGCTCATTGAAGGTATGAAAGAACTCTTGTTGAGAAGAATTCTTATTGGCAAAAAACTGAACATCATCGATCAAAAGACAATCCACATTACGATACCTATCTTTAAACTTTGGCATATGCCTCTTTCCAATTGCTTCAACAACCTCAGAAACAAATCTCTCAGCAGTCATATAGTGAACAACCATTTCTGAATACTCCTTGAGAGTTTCATTCCCAATAGCTTGCAAAAGATGTGTCTTACCAAGACCTGACTTTCCATAGATATAAAGAGGATTGTAAGTGCCACCAGGAGCCTTAGAGACGGCCTGACAAGCAGCATGAGGCAAACGATTATCTATCCCCACAATGAAATTATGAAAACGGTAACGATCGTTTAGAACTTTACTCACATGAGAAGTTCCTCCCTTTGTTACTTTCACCTCATTAACATTCCTGACCTTTCTAACCTTTTTCTCACTATCCCCAAACATAGCTTTCACATCCACTCCTTTACCACCTTCAACCAAATAGCTGATCTTTTTTATCTCAGGATCAATCTCTTCAACGGCCTGTAAAATCTTGGTATTGTATTTAGACTCAATCCAGCTTTGTGCATAAGTTGTAGGAACTCTTAATATAACCACTCCATCCCTCTTGTCAGTAAGCTCAGTATCCTGAAACCAAGTTATAAAGTGAGCCTTTTTAATAGTTGGCTTGAGCCGTTTTAAAACAGATAACCATAAATCTTGATACGCCATAGCAAAGCTGAATAATGAAATGTCCTCTGGAAATTTATGCCCTAAACTTCTTTTGGATCAACATATTATAGATTTTAAAATCGCGATTCAATACCAAGAATCCCCCATTTGTAGCATCCTAGGGATAGGGACTCACCATAGCTGGCCATACTATATTTAGTGAATAAATATGAACAACAAAACAATATTCGTCTAAGTGCAATAGCCTTCACAGTACAAATATCAATGCAACTCAAGTAGAAAATTTTAGCCTCCCGCTAATCTTACAATGTCAGAATAAGTCACTACGAAAATCAATAACAAAATCAAGATATAGCCAAGAACATGTATCCAAGCTTCCCATTTTTGGGGAACTGGTCGACCAATTAAAAATTCGATGAGAATAAAAAGAAGCCTACCTCCATCCAAAGCCGGGAAAGGAAGTATATTAATCACAGCCAGACTCAAGGAAAGTATGGCCATAAAACGAATCAGAGGTATAAATCCTTCTTGCACGAAAGTATGAGTCATCTGGGCAATACCAACTGGCCCCGCTACCGACTGATCAACTTCACCATCAAGAATCAACCCAGAAACAAAATTTCCCAACATACCCACGGTCAATTTCGAAAGTCTATAAGTCTCACCAAAGGACTTATACAAAGAAATATACCAAGGATATCGCTCTTCCTTTATCTCTTTGACCGAGGAAACTAAGTCCACATTATAAATGCTAACACCCTGGTCTGCCCCATAACTCATCAATTCTGAAAGATAAACACCAATTTTTCCCTCCTCAGGCGTAATTTCATAAAACATCCTCTGCCCACCTCTATTGATCAAATAAGCCAAATTCTCATCTGCGTGCTCCTCAACAAATTTTATTAATTCCAGACTATCATTTATATCAGTCCCGTTTACAGAAAGAATTATATCTTCCTCTAAAATCCCTGCCCTTGCAGCTGGCGAATCAGGAATAACCCTTGAAACAAGCACCTGCCTAATGAGATCCCGCTCAACTATAACAGTAGACACTAAACCATCTCGGTAAACTTCATAATCAAGAGATGAAACCCCACGAACAAGATCCTCATACTGTTCAACATTGAAAACCTGAGATCCATTTACAGAGATCACCGTATCACCAGGTCGTAAACCGGCCTTATAATAATCTGTGTGTTTTTTGAGATCAAAAATTCTCACCCTCGGAAAAGATGCATAATCATAAAAATCAATCCCCAATCCACCATCACCAGACAAATCCTCCACTTGAGCCTCACTGATATTAATATTTACGCTCTGCCCATTTCTAACAATGCTGTAAAAACCAGCAGAATCCGGATCAAAATAACCATTAATTTCTTTACCATCCACAGCATAAATCGTGTCATTAGGGCTTATTCCTACCTGCTGTGCCAGACTATTTAGTTCAACAGATTTAACCTTAACACCTGCCTCTAAAATTATCTGATTATCACCAACTGCTGGCAAAATATCATCCGGACCAAGCAAAGGCTCCATACCAGCAGTAAATCCGACAAACAAAAGGAACCAAGCCAAAAGAAAATTCATCACTACACCAGCAATGATAACAAAAACTCTCGCACGCATAGGCTTTCCTGCAAAACTTCGCTTACTCCTGAGCATTTTTGGATCAGCACTATCCTCTCCAAACATCCTCACAAAACCACCAAAAGGAATCCAGTTAACCGAATAAATCGTCTCTCCTTTTTTCTTTCCCCAAAGCCGGGGAGGTAAACCAATTCCAAACTCTTCAACCTTAATGCCAGCTCTCTTAGCCATTGTAAAATGACCAAACTCATGGATAAGCACTAGGACAGAGAAAATAACAATAAAAACAATGATAGTAATGAGGATCTCCATAGGAATTTGAGGGTATATTCTAGATAGTCATGACATCTTGCTCTTTACTCTTCGCAAGATCATCGATCTTGGCATTCATGCCATCAACCTTGTCTTGCAGCTTCTTATCAGCATCACGCAAATCATCTTCCGTGATATCACTACTGGATTTTAGCTGTTTGAAGGAGTTATGAGCATCCTGTCGAGCACTTCTAATCGTTATTCTAGCATCTTCAGCTAGCTTTTTCACATGTTTAGTCAGATCAGCTCTTCTTTCCTCGGTTAATGGAGGAATAGAAATCCGAACAACATTTCCATCATTAACAGGGTTAAGACCAAGACCAGCATTGACTATCCCCTTTTCAATTTCTGCCAAAGCAGCCTTATCCCAAGGCGAAATCTGGATTGTCCTGGCATCAGGCACCGAAATGCTTGCCACAGCTTTGATGGGCTGAGCAACTCCGTACATTGAAACAGATACATTGTCTATAAGCGCAGGATTAGCACGTCCCAATTGTAAACGTGCAAATTCCTCCCCCAAATGGGTAACCGCCTTATCAAATTCAGCCGCAGCCTTGCTAATTGCATTATCTACACTCATATTTAATAGTTGTTAATTGATCAGTGTTCCTATTCTAGCGCCAGTAACAGCTTTTTCAATGCTAGCTTTTTTATTTAAATTGAAGACAAGCATAGACAAACCCCCTTGCTCACACAAAGAAGCACAAGTCAGATCCATCACCCCAAGTTTCTTGTCTATTACCTGCTTGTAGCTCATTTTTGTATATTTTTTGGCATCCTTATGCTTCATTGGATCCTTGTCATAAACATAATCAACCTTGGTAGCCTTTAAAAGAACATCACAGCTCATTTCAAGAGCCCGCAGAGCTGCTGCGGTATCAGTAGTAAAAAACGGACTGCCCGTACCACCAGCAAAGATTACTATTTTCCCCGTATCCATTTTATGACTTGCTCGCTTAGGAACATAGGTCTCAAGAGCCTTGGGTGCAGGAAATGCGCTAACCGCCTGCACATCAGCACCAACATCCTTGAGAGCATTCTCAAAGGCCAAAGCGTTCATGACAGTAGCCATCATCCCCATAGTATCAGATGTCACACGATTCAAACCAAGCCCCTTAAAATCACGATATCTCCAGATATTCCCACCACCAATCACAACCCCAATCTGACACCCTTTCTTCTGTAATTTCACTACATCCTTCGCAAGTGAACTCAAGACCTTAGCATCAAATAAACGACCATCCTTTCCACCAAAAACTTCACCAGAAAGCTTCAGTAGGACACGTTTATATTTTAGTTTAGCCATATTAACTTCGAAGTAATATCCAGGTTAAAACTATTCCAAGCAAAATACCTAGCAAGAAGATTACAGGTAGCTTCCGATCCCCCTTTTCCTCATGAGCGTTCGCCAAATCAGCTAAAAGATCGGTACTAATGATTACATCCTCATCCATGTGCTTCTCAAAAATCTCTTCATAAGAATGGTTTGCAATAAGATTCACAAACTTCTCAAACTTAACTTTCACCTTATCAAAAGATTTGCTAGCTGCATTCTCTACCTCAGTACTGGGGGTAGCCTCAATTTTTCCAGCTAACCTCTCATCAGAGACTTGCTCAATCTTGAACTCAGCTTCATCCTCATTCCGAAGATCAATTACACCTTCTTCACCAGTTTTATTAGAAGTATTGGACATTCTTGAAGAAGAATATCACAACCCATTATGAAAGTGAATAACTATCGACTGAAAAGCATGCTATTCACATTACTGACCCAGCTGGTCTTTTCGTTATAAGCATAAACAAGGACTGTATGATCACCATCCTCAAGATCTTCAGGGACATCAACTTCGAAATACCCTTGTGAAGCATCAGCAATTACAACTGAGTTTAGGACTACACTCTTCCAAGTCACAAATACAGTTGTACCAGGATCATAATAACCAGTTAGTTGTCGATCTGGTGGCTGTGCAAGCAGATCTTTTCCAGTTTCTTCCTCTGCTGCATGAGCAGTAGCATATAACACAGACGTCCTCATAGAATCAGTCAGACTAAAGTTATGAGTACTTCTTCCAGAATTTTTGTCATTTAGCGGATCTGTTATCTTCACTATTTCTCCCTTGGAGAGATGAAGCTCACTAGCCTCAAATTCAAGCTTTGGATCCACAGTGATCTTAATAGGCTCACCTTTTCCATCCTGATTTTGGACAAGAAGATCAAATTCCTTAGCTTCTACAAAATCACTCCCCAAATATGGATTCAAATCAATCAATGGAGCATTCTTATGATCTTCACCAACAGTGACTTCTGCAACCTGATCAACACTCCAGGTATCTGGGTCTTCAATGTCCACTCTATTAATCAAGAAGTAGGTCAATCGATCACCAACATTTGCGGATGCAGTCCATGGAAGGATTTGTGTTCCTACCGTCATACCATTTAGATTTGTAATGATAGAAGACTTCTCAGGACTAGGATAAAGAGCCTCCGTCGTAGTAGCCTTACTGGCTACACCAGTTGGTCCCTTGAGAAAGTACTTATCATCAACCAATGGATCATTAATATCTCCACCTAATTTCATGATTTCATAAATTGCCGTTTTAGATTTATCAGGAGTTGTTGACGGACCAATGTACACAATATCCTTACCTTCCTCTATCGCTTTAGCCTGTAATTCAGCTGCCTCCT
>CAZCLD010000004.1:0-48150 GCA_964499425.1 uncultured Candidatus Peribacteria bacterium
AGCAAGGGCAAAACAAGCAACATTCAGCCGAGATAGCTCAGGGGTAGAGCACTCCCTTGGTAAGGGAGTGATCCTCCACAGAAAACCCAAAGTGTGGCAAGGAGATAAGGAAAGTTGACAATTGGAAGGCTCTCGAGGAGTATGCCCCTGAAGGACGTGCTCCAGTAGACACTAATAGGCCGCGGTAGCTCAGTGGTAGAGCACCTGCATGGTAAGCAGGGGGTCGGCGGTTCAATCCCGCTCTGCGGCTCCATTACATCCACGGTGATATATATCTCCTAACAATATCACCATGGAACACCAAACTCTTCAAGCATTGCTGGGGAAGTACCTCACGCACTGCAAAATCATAAAAAATTACTCTTCCGCAACAATTAAGAGCTACGAATCAACCTTCAGTCTCTTATTCAAGGAAACAAAAATCAAACACCTAAAAGACCTAAACAAGAAAGTTCTGGAAGACTGGTTCTTCAATGGAAGACTGAATCGTAAATGGAGAGCTTCTACATTTAGAGATCATCATAAACACATAAACCCTTTTTTGAAGTGGCTACTCAAAGAAGGCCTTATTAAAGAAAACTACCTAGTGGACTTAGAAAAACCACGGTTGGAACACAGGCTCCCTCGAACCCTTACAAAGGATGAAGCTGAAAAGATTCTTGAAACTGTATTCAATCTACCCTACCCCTACAGATTTGCAAAATTCAGAAATAGAGCGCTTGTAGCCATAATGCTTCTAGCAGGATTAAGAAGAAACGAAACATTAAAACTAAAACTCAATGATGTCTCATTAAACAACAGTACTATTTTCATTAGTCAGGGAAAGTGGAGCAAGGACAGAATGGTCCCCATCAATAATAGATTAAATATAGTGTTGGCGAAGTATTTACAACAACGCCAAAAACTAGGCAAAACTTGTACTAACTTCTTCATAAGCACCCAGCGCGATCAGGCAATGGGAGAAAAGGCAATAAACAATCTAATGAGAAAGTTGAGAAAAGCCACAGGGATTGATTTCTCAGCCCACACACTGCGTCATGGATTCGCCAGACTAATGTTAGAGGGAGGATGCGATATTTACACATTATCAAAGCTCATGGGGCACTCTAAGATCACAACAACAACAATCTATCTTAGCTGTTCAAGTCGACAAATGAGTAAAAGTATAGAAATGCACTCATTAAACTGATAAGACAATTTTTTCTAGGACAGCAACCCCCCGATTTGTTAGAACACCTGACCTTTCGATATATTTCTGAGTTGTGCTTAACCTTGTATGTCCCAGATGGTTCATTATATCTTTTATGTCTACACCCTCGGTATCCAGTTTCGTAGCCACGTACCTCCTAATGGCATAGGCATTAACTCTAAAGCCTAATTCCTTGGACAGCTTCTTAAACAAGGCCCTCATCCCCACATTCGTCCATCCTGTTCTCTTAGAAGAAGAAACAAATAGTCCAGGCTCATCTCGCCCCAAATTTTGCCTAATTCGTATGTACATCTCATAAGAATCTCTCACCCATGAAGGCATCCTATAGTACCTATTTCGCCCTTTTTGCTTTCGCCCTCTAATTACAACCTGATAGCCTCCATCTCTCGTTTCCTTAATATCTCTACACTGAAGCCCAAGCATCTCAATCGGACGAGCTCCAGTAACAACTAAGATCCCCATAAATAAGTCATTCCTCCATCTCTCAAGCCTGCTTTGCCTCCTGGTCTTCATATGACCCAACAATGATTTAATATGCCCCTCATCCAAGGTATACTGCTCATTGATTTCTTCCTTGCATTTAGCAATCTTCCACAGTTTATTTTCCTCTATATGCTCCATCCTCTCCAACCACAAGAAGTAAGTATTCAGGTTTTTCCTATAAGTATTGAAAGTGACACTTGTCCAATTGCGTCTTTCCTTAGCATCAAATAACGCCTCTCTAAGAATATCAGGAGTATTGCAGGCCTCAACAGTCACCAACCTCAAATCATGGACAACAAACCTAAGGGCGTCTCTTACATTACCAAGGGTAACTTCACTTTTTCCCTCCCTCAACCAATGCCTTACAAATTCAGCCCAGTACATCCACAAAGGAATGCCTTCCCGCTTAACATTAGAAGATAACTTGAGCAATTCTTCTTTAGGAAACAAAACAAACCTCCTCTGTAATTCAAACGCGTTCATAAATTGAGATTCTTTAGCTGGCTAATAGCAATCGGATATATGGCATCATACTTTTCTTTATACTTAAGATACTGCCTAAATTTCCTTGTAGGCTTACCTGCATAACATGTCCGTTTTATTCCTTTCCCAATTTCGCAAAGCTTCACTTCGTAATCACAGGCCTTTTGCCATGCCATCAAATTAGAAGTGTGCTCCTTCTGCAGCTTATAGGTAAGATCATGACATTTCCTACAGGAATAATAAACCTCCCTGGGCGGTATATAGAGCTTCTGCACCCTTCTTCCACAGTCACATTTCATCCACCATCTCTTGCCTCCAAAATGGCAAGGTGTTGAAGAGAGCTCCACATTTAGCGATTTCCACAAGGGTTCTCCATATCGGGTTGGAAGCCCATATGTAATCTCTACTTGAGGTGGAGGAATTATTGGATCATAGACGCCTTCAAGGGTTAAATGCCACTGCTTTCTCCATCGATTTTCTAAATCATACAACTTTCCGTCACGCTTAAGGTCTTGAACACTTAGCACTTTGCAGTCCTCCACAAGCTGTCTATCTGAATAACGTTGCCTTCCCATTTTTTCCGAAATCATTAAAGATATAAGATTACTAACTGCCCTATAAACACTCCTGTCCCAACAATAATTGTTCGTACTTCATTACACTTTCACATAAAAAAGACCTCTCTCTATCGAGACTTGTATTTGTTTCTCTAATTTCAATGTTTACCTGCATTCTTAATTTACAACATTTAACTCAAGCACCATGGGCACTCTTTTCATAGGAATGAGGATTTTCGCCTTTTGGAAGGATAATTTCAGCAAAAAGCTACCCCCCAGTCTAAAGTGCTCCCCACAAAAGTAAAGTGTTTTTTCAAAACCCAATGTTTGACTTCAACAATGTTGTATAATCACACTTTTCCACTAAAATCGTGTCAAGTCCGCTAACCTGTAAAGCAGCTCAAGTTCGCCAAGAATACACTTTCCAGGAGCACACTCCTGTCTAGGATATACCTCCCCAGAGCCTATTTGGGGTCTTCCAAAGTAGCTTCAACTCGCTCAAGAATACTAACTTGCACAACCCCCGTTTCTTTCGGGATCCTAAAACCAAATCCTTCTCCTTCTATATACACTCAATCATTTTCTCGCAGATGCCGACTCCATAGCCACTTCTGCCTGGCTATATTCCAATTGCAGCACTGAATCAGTAACCAATGTTGAAATAGCCAAGTCCTCTTTTAACGACGCCCTAACTTGCCTTGTAAATTCACAATCTTCTTTATCAACAAAAACATTCAGCTCTACCAGTTTTTCCATTGCAGTAGCATCCATATTTGCAGAGCCCAAAAATGTCCTTTTTCCATCAACATGGACCAATTTTGCATGAACCATTCCTGGATATAAATAAACTGAGACATTTCTTCCCTTAAGCTTTGCCAGAATCTCACTCATTACTTTCTTGTTAGTAGCATCCATAACATTAGCCTTTGAAGGAATAATTATTGTTATTTTAAGCCCCTTTCTCCCTCTTTCAACAATTTTTTCAACAATTTCTCTATCTCCAAAATACGCCATCTCTATAACAATTTCCTCTTTGGCGCCTGACAACATGGAAAGCATTTCGTCCTTTATTTCAAAAGCCCGAACAACTCTCGCCCCTATGTCCAGATGCCCTTCTCTCAAACTCTGAGGATTTCTATTTAAAGATAATCCAACACTAGTGCCACCCACCCCAGAATGCCCTTTATACATCCTCCGCACTAAGTGTTGTGCAAAAAAAGGACTCCTCACTTCAATCATATAATCTCTCCATCCAGAACCTTTTTCTCCCTCAAGAAACTGTGCATATTCATCTCCAACATTCATACCACCAGTAATTACTATCCCATCATCAAAAACAAAATATTTAGAATGATCTCCTTTGTATTCATCCATTTGTTTATTCTTTTCAATTACTGTCACATTGCTACCCTTTTGCCTACTTAATGCCAATAATTCTTCGAATTTCGCCTTTGAATGACCTCCGTGTTTTTTGTCATCAGTTTTGTTTACATACACAGTTAGCATTGTCTCTTTAAAAGACCTCTCGTCAGTATGAAACCCACTAGACTGCCCTCTCTCTACCCTCTCCCAAATACCACCAAGGGCATCTTTCAGAATAATTATCTGAACACCTTCCTTCGCCTTTTGCAACAAGGCATCAGCTATTTCATTTCCAATCTTGTCATTTCTCCACACAAACATATTAATCACTATCGAGCTTCTCGCAGCTCTAATGTTATCCAATATTCTCTTAAAAGCAGTCTTTCCATCCTTTAATAATCGTATTTTATCCACTAGCTCTGGCGCCTTTTTCAAACTTCTCAAGAATTTGTTGTCTGGAAAGAGGGCTATCAATCTACTATAAAGACGATCGTTAAAAAAATTTATTAAATCTCTATTTCTCAACACTGTTTCCTCCTCAATACGAGCCAGTAATTCCACCACCCGCTCCCTTTGACTTCTTGAAAGAGCGCCCGCCCCCTCTAACAAGGCATTAATTCGACCAATACTCTGATGTATATCAAATCCTTTTCGAATCAAACGCCATCCCCCCACTTCTTTATATTTCTCTATTCTATACCCATCTCCCTCAATTGATTCACCATATTCATCAATGTATTTTGAAATAAAATCTCTCTCCTCTTCACTAAAATTAATCTTTTTTTCTCTCCTAAACCTCTTAAAAAGATTTCTTACAACATCACCTCTTTCCTTTTTTGACAATTTAGAATAATCCAGACCTTTTGCCCTATTTGCAGGAAAAAATTCATTATGCTCCGCCATTATTCGTATTTAATAAATCAGTATTTATATCAACCTCCAAATTTTCAATGCTTAAAACCACATCAAGTTTTATAAAACCCTTATGTTTGTCTTTCACTGAATCGCATAAGGCACTTTTACTCTGAACAACCTCCTTTACCCCGAGCTTTATTAATCTTTCATAATCCATGGAAATAATCATTAAATCAGTAAATTTTAGCATAAATAACCCCCAATTGCTATATACAAATTAGGCTAATGTAGATATTGCTCGTACTGTATAGAGCATATGAACATCATTTTCTAGCGCGCTGGAATATAGATTAACTATCATTAGAGTTGCTAAAATATGGTATGCTTAGACCATCACCCTGGATGTGCCCCTCTGGCCCTCCACACGAACCTCTACACAAAAGACCTTTCTATCGCTTCTAATAGCCAATTTCAACACCAAACACTAACCTGCCATACATGGTAAGGGAGGGGTCGTGGGTTCAAATCCCATTCTCGGCTCCATCAATTCATAGATTCTAATCGCTCACCTGGATTAAACCCAATTCGATCAAAGAAGGCCTGTTTCTGTTCAGGCGTTAAGGTTTTAGCCGCATTCACTTGACTAATCATTTCTTCAGAACGAACATCGTAATGCCCACGCTGAACCAACTCATAAAGAAGCACCAAATCGTCAAAATTTAAGTGAGGACAGGTAAGATATTGAGCGACAATATTACATGAAGATGCCCTGTAGGCAGCAATCAACTGTTCTTTAGAAAGACCCACCAACGACTTAATACTGCTTAACCACGATTCCATTTCTTCAGCAGAAACTCTACCTTCCTGAATATAGTCTTGAAGTATTCTGATAGAAACATACATTCTTGTTCTTTCTTCCTCTAGAGAAACCCTGGAATACCCATCTCTAATACCCATAGCCTTGGCTCTTACAACTGCAAGCGGGTTAACCTCTGCAATTATGTCATCCCGATATTCGTTTCCTTTCTCCAAAACAGCAAGCGACAAGACATCTCCAAACAGCTTGTCCAAAACTTCCTCATAGGTATCTTCGTATAGAGAAGCCTCATTGTCGGGAGAAGAAGCACCATATCCGAATAGGGCGCCATTGTAATGAAGAGAAAAATTCAATCCCCTTTGTCCATCTTTCCCAGGAACAACTGCAAAATTACCCAAATGCTGTTCATTTTGAACATCGTGATCAAAAATTCCCACATTACGCTCTACAACTGGCGTATCATTCAAGTCTACACTTCTGTCCGAGTAAAATACTTTTGCGTATTTAACAGTGAAGGTAAAACCATCCTCCAAAGTGATTAACTCTCGTCTCTTCTCAGGAACTGGAGTCCTGGACGCAACAGGCAGCTCCGCCAAGAATTCCTCAATAAGACTATCGTCCTTCATCGTATGTATAACAAATCTAAAACTGTCATCATCCAAATATTTTCTCCTATAAGTATTGATCATGTTAAGCGCATACGTAAATGTTCCATCTTTAGAAATCTTATCAAAATGATCTCTATCAAAGCTTAAGCGGATCTGAACCTTCGGAGAATGTGGATTCTTGTCCAAATGCTCATGAAGAAGATCCATTTTTTTCTCAGCAGTGGCTTCTTTTTTTGCCCAAACTCCACTTGTAACCAAGTTGATTTCTTTAGCCTTAGCTGCCTCAAGAAGCCTACATAGTATAGGCATTTTAAGAAAAGGCTCACCTCCACCCGCTATCCTCAACTCCCCCATATTTGCCTTCTCTAAGAATTCCACCAATTTCTCAACTCCCTCAGCAGTCCATTCTGACTGAGCTCTATCCTTTTCAGATCTTGGAGATGCAAAAAAACAGAAATCACATCCCACAGGGCAAAATTTCGTAGGCCACGCACACATTATGCTCTCTCCATCAAACCTAGATTCCGGTTTAATACGAATCCTGTCTCTAATAATGGATCTAAAAAACTTAGCACCATTATCAAAAGCCATATGCGCTAACAGTTTTGGAGGAAAAATTCTAGCTATAGGTGTTTCTGGAACAAGAGTAGGTTCCATGACCACCCCCAAAGAAGTAACTAAATTCTGTGCAATCAAACGCGGATCCGGCTGTCTAAACCCATAGAATTCGACTGGCCATTCAGGCACAGATCTGTCCCTAAATCCTGGGTGGCGATCAATTTCTACAGGCCATATATTTGTCTGTTCAGAGCTATGGACAGGAGGATCTACTGAGCCCCCATCTGTAAATTCAAGCTGTGCCATTTGGGGAAATGATTAAAAAATGCCAAATACCATATCAGGTTTTTCCGATTTTGTCAACCCTCCCCTTTCAAAAAACAATAATTATGCTAAAATCAGCGCACTATTTAACCCCACCGAAATGAAAAAGAAACTCCTAAGTTTCCTGGCAATCATGCTACTCACCTTCACTCTTTCCGCCTGCGGCAGCAACAATGATGCTCCTGTAGAAGATGACAGTGAAAAAGTCGAAGAAGAGGTCGTTGAAGAAGAAATCCCCACACCAGATCCAGGAACAGTACCAGTTGACTATCCAACTGTGTCAGTAGAAGCCAAAGAAGGCGACAAAGTTTTCACAACGAAAAAAGAAGAACTAGACGAAGCCTTCGCAACAAATGAAGGTGATAGCCTATATCTCAGTTTTTATGAAGGAACAATGGTAACACCTGGAGAAGTTGAATCCACAGTAAACATATTTGAGGAAGAACAAGTTCTTCCAAATTCGCTTATAATATCTGTCGAACCAGGTCAAAGTGCTAAAGAAGGAGGCATGGTCTTAACCTCTTGGGCAGGATCAATGACTCGTGGCTATGTAAAGGAAGGCGGCACAGAACCCAAGATAACCTACTTAGATTACTTTGGAGAAATCGAGACACTAGAGGCTAATTCTTTTAATCTTCTTTCAGAAGATTGGGCTCCAGGCTCAAAGATGGCGTGCAAAGACGAGAGCGATAATTATTCATTGAAGACTGTTGTAAACGTTTCTGGAGACAAAATCCTAACACTGGGATGGGCAAACAGCCTTGAAGTAGAAGAAGAAAGCAACTGCAAAGCAATACCATCTAATCCAAACGCAAGCGTAGGAGACACCGTCTGGATTGCACCAGTTTCCACATACCAAGAAGGAACAGTCACAGAAGTTGATGAGACCAATGGAATGCTCCTAGTTGAGTACACATGGATAGATACAGAAGAAGACAAATTCGCTTACGGAACAGTTTTAACTGAGGCTCCATAGACAAAAACTTTTTTACAAGAAACCCTTCGTCATGCACGAAGGGTTTTTAATTCTCCCCCTCATCATCAAATTCAAAGTTAATCGAAGGAGCGGCTTCCTCGTCAGAAGAAGATGTTTGATCATCTGCACTTGAACAAGCAGTAAGAATCAGTCCTCCAAGAACGGTCACAATCAAGAACAAGCGTATTGTCATTTTCATAGCACTTAAGTTAATTAATATAGTTCTACCACACCTACCAATCTTAAGCCAAACCACTAATCTGCTCTACCAAAAAGAAAAACCATTCCAAAGGAATAGTTTCTCTTTAGCTCCGCCGTGTCGCTGACGCCTCAGTGACTGTCCCCCTTGGGCTGATAAGTGGGTGCCCTCATCGATCGACCTCGATCGACCGAAATGGTTGAGCTCCCGACACTGAATTGATAGAGAGAGTAGATAAGGCTCTGACGATGCAGAGCAGAGCAACCCCCATGGTAAAGAAGTCCAAATCTAATGTAAAGCCCCTTAAACAAGCCACCCGAAATGGGCTCTACGCAACATAACGTGCCTTGACAGAGCACCTCACCACTAGATTTATGTACCCAAAAGCAAAATCACACTAACCTTGTCATGTAAATACCCCATGCTGTAGGCAAAAAAGGAGAAATCAAATATATTCCCCAGAATAAAGACATCAATCAAAATTATCGCAACAAAATATTTCATCCCATAGACTAAATAATTCGAATATTGTCGGTGAAATCGCTTAGGTATAAGTAGCCCTAAAATCTTGGAGCCATCCAGGGGCGGAAAAGGGAAAAGGTTAAAAATTCCCAGGAAAATACTGACGTGAAAAGTATATTGAACAATCGCCAAAACAGGCTCCACCATATACTGTCCCAGATATTTCCAAGGCAAAGCCACAAAAAAGGCCAAAACAAAATTTGACATTGGCCCAGCCAAAGCAGTTAGAGCACTGTCCCTTACAGGCTTTTTAAAATTTGCCGGATTCACAGGCACAGGCTTTCCCCATCCTATTCTTTGAGTAATAAGAAAAATGATACTTCCAGCAGCATCCAGATGGGCTATCGGATTTAAGGTCAGCCTACCCTTCATCTTGGCTGTAGGATCACCTAAATAATATGCAACTAAAGCATGTGAAGCCTCATGTACTGTCAAAGTAATGAGAAGTGCAACCAGAAAATAGAGAAAACCAACTGGATCAGAGAGCATAAAAAGTTTTAGAAAGCACAGAGAAAGATGCCACAAAAGAAGGGACATTGCCAATAAAATATTCGGTGCTACAGTCTACCGATCGCCGCAGCTCTAAATCTCATCACCAATCTATCAACCCATCGAGGATCACTTCTCTCAACAACATCTCGCACTCTCCACTCAGGGATATTCTTCTTCTCGTTTTTTATCAATCCATCATGCGCCAATTGATGATGTGCTTTACACAAAGCAAAAAGACGATCTGGATCATGCAACCAGGTCACACCAAATCTGTCAGCATGATGCAACTCAGAATAGTGCTTACTACAACCCGGAAACTCACATTTATAATTTGACCTTTTCAACACAAAGCGCCTTATTGCACTTGGAATATGCCTGGATACTGTTTTAACCGCCGTAGGTTTCTCCAACGCTAATTTCTCTTCCCAAAGATTTACAAGGACTCTCATCAAATCATTCCACTCTCCGTCTCCCTTCAATTTTTTCAATTTCCAACACACCTCAGAATCAGCAACAATCAACAATGATTCCACGTCAGCCACCTCTGTCAAATCCGCACTCATGGTGAAAAGCGGCAAAACCCCCGACTTCCTAGGAAGGGCACCCCCTGAACCACGAATTCCCTTTGCATAAACTTCCAAAGTATTTTTACTCATACCCCTAGCCTTTTGCGCTAACTCCCTGTCATTTTCCGGCGTAGCAATGCACACTACAGGACTAACCGCCCAAATCCCTTTCTCCTCAACCACCTTTCTAAGCTCCGGCAAATTTTCTGTTTTCTTCATAATCCTAAGCCCTTCGTTAACCTTTTCTCTGCTCATCCCTGCTATCTTTGCCGCATATTCAAAAATTGATCCAAACCCTTTCTTTTCCCAAATTTTCAAGCGCTCAATCTCTGGCAATAGCAAAACGCATTTCCGCATCCATTCCTTAGCATTTCTACCAAAATCCTTAAACTTTTCATGTATGCCCCTCTCTTCATCGGCTAACTTAGACATGATATAAATCACAAAAATACTTACACCTACCCTAGCAGCCAAACATTAAAAAATTATTAAATTTTTCTAAACTTTACAGGTCCAAACTCAAATATTAATGACAAAGAAGAGCCACCATGTTATAACCATGCCACCAGCGAACGCAGTGGCGAACGCGAGCGCGCAGGCCGCAACGAGGATCTGGCTTTGCCAGAGTCAGCGAGCCCACAGGGTGAGCGCGCAGGCCGCAACGAGGACCTGGCTTTGCCAGAGTCAGCGAGCCCACAGGGTGAGCGCGAGCAAGCTGAAGAATCTGGCTCCGCCAGTTCTAAAGCGCAGCGAGCTCATACCAACAAGGAGAGATGTCCGAGCGGTCGAAGGAGCACGCTTGGAAAGCGTGTGTGCGGGTCAAACCGTACCGGGGGTTCGAATCCCCCTCTCTCCGCCATATTAAGTAGCGAGATTTCCGATCCGGAGCGAAGGCGATTGGGTACAATCGCCGGAGCGAAGGAAAGTTTTCAAAAAATTTGTCGCGGTCAGCGGAAACAAATTTTGTAGAAAACTCAGGAAATCCCTATTGAAAGTCAGATTTCCTTCCCCTATCATTTCCCCAATGAAGAAATACAAACTCGAACTCATAGTTTTCATCAGCGGCGCAGTAATCATGATGCTGGAATTAACCGGTTCGCGAGTGCTTGCACCATTTCTCGGTACCTCAATTTTCATATGGACCAGCCTTATCGGTGTCATCCTAGCAAGTCTAAGTCTAGGATACTTCCTCGGAGGAAAATCAGCAGACAAAAAACCCAGCCTTGAAAAATTCTCTCTCATTCTACTCATCGCCGGCCTATTGATCGCCATTACAACAGTTTCCAAAAACATCACTCTCGATTTCGTAGAACAAAACATCAAAAACGTCCGCACTGGAGCAGTCATAGCAACCCTGATTCTTTTCGCACCAGCAAGCATCTTTTTAGGAATGGTCTCACCCTACGCAGTAAAGCTTAAGGTCAAAAGCATAGATAAAGCAGGCCGCACCGTCGGCAACCTCTACGCCCTTTCGACAATCGGCAGCATAGTAGGCACATTCCTCTCCGGCTTTTATCTCATCTCATATATCGGCCACACAAAACTCCTAATGATTTTAGCCATCCTAATGGTCATCACCTCCATGCTGGCAAATTTAAAGAAAACTCTACTACTCAAAATCGTAATCGCCTTAACATTAATCACATATATTGCTTCTGCAAATATCGCTCAAGCAAACCTAGAAGAAGACGGCGTCATCGAAATTGACACTCTATACAACCACGTAAAAATCCACAAAGACCTTGATTACAATAGCTTGAAGCCAATAATCCGCATGAGCCTGAACAAAAACTCAAGCTCCGCAATGTTTGAAGAAAGCGACGAACTGGTTTTTGTCTATACAAAATTCTACGATCTTGCCAAACATTTCAATCCAGACTTCAAAAAATCCCTGATGATCGGAGGTGCTGCATACTCCTATCCCAAACATTATTTAGAAAAATACCCAGAGGCTTCAATTGATGTAGTAGAAATAGATCCCGCCCTGACCGACATTGCAAAAGAGCATTTTCATTTAAAAGATAATCCCCGTCTAAGAGTTTTCCACGAAGACGGCCGCACTTTCCTAAACACCACCACAGAAAAATACGACGTTATTTTTGGAGACGCATTCAAGGCATACTTTTCAATCCCCTACCAGCTCACAACCTTCGAATCCGTTCAAAAAATGTACAATGCCCTTAACAAAGATGGCATCGTCCTAATCAATATCATTTCTGCACTGGAAGGAGAAAAAAGCGAGTTTCTGCGAGCCGAGTACCACACTTTTAAAAAAGTCTTCCCACAAGTCCTAGTTTTCGCAGTTTACTACCCGGAAAACGGCCTGACAAACCAAAACATAATGCTCGTAGCACTAAAGTCGGAAAACAAACCAGGCTTTGCAAACGAGGACCCAGAATTAAATCAATACCTAAAACATCTCTGGAAAAAAGATATTCCCCTGGATATGCCTGTGCTAACTGACGATTTTGCGCCAGTAGACAAATACATCATGAAATTGCTATGAACCCCAGCTACTCCAAAAACAAGAAAGCTCTACACGACTACCACGTCTTAGATACATTTGAGGCAGGAATAGTGTTAAATGGCGACGAAGTTAAATCCATAAAAAACAACCAAGCAAATCTCAAAGGCTCATTTGTTGATATCGAAAAGGAAGAAGCCTTCCTCAACGAAGCACACGTCAGCCGCTACAAACATTCAAGCCGCGGAGAACACAATCCCACTCAAAAAAGAAAACTCATTCTCCACAAAAGAGAAATCCTCAAAATCGACCGTGCCATCTCAGAAAAAGGCACAACCTGTGTACCACTCGAGCTCTACGCTAAAAAGGGACTAATCAAAGTCAAAATTGGCTTATGTAAAGGGAAAAAGCTCTACGACAAAAGATCAGAGCTCAAAAAGCGCGCCCAAAATTTAGAGATAAACAGGCAACTCAAAAAATTTCAGTAGTGCCAATACAAATCTTTAATTCATGCAATCCTTTTTGAGGGGGTCGCTCTTCCAATATCCGCAAAACCTTGTATAATTCGCTCCCATGCACAACATCTATACAAAAATCATTGCCGGCATCCACAAGTACTTTAAACAGGCTAAATTTGAGAAGGCTGTAATCGGGGTAAGCGGAGGTGTGGACAGCGCACTAGCGCTCAAGCTCACAGTAGATGCGCTCGGACATGAAAACGTCACCGCTCTACTAATGCCAGAAAAAGGCATCTCCACAGACGAAAATAGCGCACATGCCAAAACGCTATGTCAATTTCTTGATGTAGAACAATACAACGTCCCCATCAACAAATTCTTAACAGACTTCCTCGCCCTTGGTTGGAAACCAAACGACTTAGCCCAAATCAACACCAAGGCACGAATAAGAATGACTATTTTGTATAGCTTTGCCAACACAAGAAACTGCTTAGTAATCGGAACTTCCAACAAAACTGAATTAAAACTCGGATATGGAACAAAGCACGGTGATCTCGCAGGCGATATTGAAGTAATCGGAGATCTTCTTAAAGAAGACGTATACAAGTTAGCTGAACACGTAGGCCTACCACCCGAATTCATGGAAAAAGCCCCCTCTGCCGAACTTTATGCCAACCAAACTGATGAAGAAGAGTTAGGAATGACTTACAAGGAAATAGATCTCATTCTCAAGAAAATGGATGAAGGCCTAAGCAAGGATGACCTCATAAATAAAGGCCTAAACCCAAACACAGTACACAAAATCTTCCGCCTAGTTGAATTCAATGCCCATAAGACTCGACCAGCCCATCTGATCAAAACAAGCTAAACCTTGCATTCGAAGAGATGTGGCCCTAAAATTCCAGACATGAAATCCGCACTCTATGTTGGTCGCTTCCAGCCTTTCCACAAAGGGCACTTAAAAGTCGTCAAAAGAATACTCAAAGAAAATGACCGTGTGATCTTAGTAATCGGAAGCGCAGAAAAGAACTTCCTCCCAAAAAATCCACTCACCGCAGGAGAGCGCCACACACTGATTGATGAAGGCCTGAGGGAAGCCAGGATCCCAGCCTCAAAATACTGCATTATCCCTGTCAGAAACGTCAACAATTACGCTCTTTGGGTCAATCACATAAATGTTTATGTCCCCCCGTATCAGAGGCTCTACACTGGCTCCGAAATCGTAAAAGCCTGCTACACCGGCAAATACCAGAAGGGCCATCGCAAAAACAAGGTCGGCCCTGAAATCACACAAATAAAACGCGATCCCCCCATCAGCTCAACCCAGATAAGAGATGCCATCATTAAAGGCAACAACTGGGAAGACTTGGTCCCCAAGGCCGTTTCAAAGCTACTGAAAGAATGGGGAATTGAAGAACGCTTACAAACCATTCAAAATACAATGGATTTAACGAAATATAATAATGCCTATTAACCCATACATCTTCCGGGCATATGATATTAGGGGAATTGCTCAGGCCACACCAAAAAGCCCTGCCGACCTCACCCCGGAAACAATTTACCTCATCGGCAAGGCTGCTGGCAGCTATCTTCAAACGAAATACGGAGCAAAAAATATCGTTGTCGGAGCTGATTGTCGCCTCACTAGCAAAGAGCTTCAAGATGCCTACATAAAGGGACTAAGCGAAACTGGCCTTAACGTAACAAATATAGGCCTAGCCATTTCACCATTAATCTACTGGGCAGTTTGTGCTCTAGGCTATGACGCCGGGACAAATATAACCGCAAGCCACAATCCCAAAGAATACAACGGCCTAAAAATTGTTAGTAAAAACGCTCATTCCGTCTGTGGAGATGAGCTTCAAGAAATCCTAAAATTGATCACCGAAGAAAAATTCATAAAAGCACAAATCCCAGGTACAATCGAAGAAAAGAACATCATCCCCCAATACCTCGACGACCTGACAAAACGCGTCAAAGTAACTCGCAAACTAAAAATTGTAGTTGATGCCGGAAACGGCACGGCAGGCATCTTTGCCCCGGAGTTCCTACGTAAAATCGGATGTGAAGTAATCGAGCTCTACTGCAACCTAGACGGCAATTTCCCAAATCACGAAGCCAATCCAGAAGAGCTGGCCAACATGCAAGATCTCATCAAGGCAGTCTTGGATAATCAGGCAGATCTCGGCATCGGGTTTGACGGAGATGGAGACCGCGTCGGAGTAGTAAATGAAAAAGGCGAGCTCTATTCTTCAGACTATATTCTCCTCATGTTCGTGCGAGATCTAGTTACACGCATAAAAAATCCTCAGATAGTCTTTGACGTAAAAACTTCACAAGTTGTCATCGAAGACATCAAGCTCCACGAAGCCATCCCCGTGATGTGCAAAACAGGGCACAGTTTTATCGAAAACAAGATGAAAGAAATCGGGTCACCATTAGCCGGCGAAGTTTCTGGACATCTATTCTTCGGAGAAAACTATTATGGATTCGACGATGCACTGCTAGCCGCTGGTAAAGTGGTAGAAATTCTCTCAGCAGAAACACATCCTATGTCTCAAATGTTCAATAGCCTCCCAAAAGTTTTTACAACTCCGGAGTTCAAAGCACACTGCCCCGATGACAAGAAGTTTCAAATTGTAGAAAATCTGGTTAAACACTTCAGCGAAATCTATCCACACATCGTTATCGATGGCATCCGAGTAAACTTTGACGAGACCTCCTGGGGAGCAGTTCGCGCATCTAACACCAGCCCAAACCTAACTCTCCGCTTTGAAGCTCAAACCGAAGAAAGGCTCAAAGAGATTCAGGCCATAATGGTAGAAGAATTGAAAAAATACCCAGAAGTCAGTTTAGACTGGTACAAAGTCTAAAAACCTCCAATATTTTGAACACCCGCCTTGGAGAACACAAACGATTCTTGAGATGGTGCAACATAGAAAACATAAACTGGGTCAAAATCCGTACCAGTTTGAGGTGCATTATCAAGACCCTGAGACAAAAATTCCACATCACTAGGTGAGACCAAATCTCCACCCTGACCATTTCCCTCGTATTTCGAGAACGGATCAATCCCATTACATGCATACTCCTGATCAGCAGGCCCAGTATCAAAGCAAGGCACCCTATCACCACAAACCGTTTCACCATTAGAGATAGCTAGGCTTTGAGCAGGACTAAGTCCCGTCCCACACTTCTGATCTATCGGCAAACCGTTATCAGCAATTTCCAGCTTCAATCTAAATAACCTCAAATAATTCAGGTCATACTCCTGTGCACGAGTTCTATCATCTAAACTCGCAGGAAGATTAACGACCTCTCCTCCCCCCAAAACAAGATAATCTTTAGGATCCTGTCCCTTGTCAAGATCTGCACCACCAATAGTATTTTCAGAATAAATCGCTCCCTCAATGAAAAGCTGACAACCCAGTGAATTCGCTCTCGCTTTTGGATTTGCCCAAACTGGAAGACCACTCTCATCAATCGCTCCACCAACAGAATCATAAGAGAATAGCGATCCATCGGCAACAATGGTGGCCTGAATATTATTCACCATCTTATTAGGGTCATTACACGAAGCTATGTAAACATTTCCCTTCTCATATTCATCATCCTTAAAAGCAATCAGGGATAACTTGTGATGATTAACTGGGCCGTTATAACTATCCCCATCAATATAAATATCACCACCATCTACCACGATGATCCATTGATAAGTATAGCCATATTCCAAATCAATCGTTACATCACTCCCCTTAAAATACATAACAATCTCTTCACCTACTTTGAATAACTGATAATGATCAGCTTCATCACAACCTTCAACTGTATAATGAGTACTATCTCCAAGCCCTGTAATAACACATTGCCCCCCGGTTAGAGTATCAAGATTATCAATATTCCTAACTATATTTTCATCAATGATATCCCTAACCCTGCCAGCAACTCCACTGCCCGAGCTCTGAATACGATCACCATATTTCACGCCTTTAAGCGCTTGCCCCGAGATATTTCCATGAACAACAATTTCGGGATTAAAGATTTCATCACCCGAAATCCTTGGAAGTTTATTGTTGTAATACTTAACAGTTCTGGAATTAGAGATATAGCTCACAATCGTATATAAACTCGGTGATTTAGCGAATGCACACGGCAAAACCTCTTCTTCAGGCTGATCATCTTCACTACCATTGTCACTAGTGCCATCCTCCTCATCTTCTTCTATTTCCATCAAGTCAGCTCTCATCTGCAGGTCAAAAGGTTTATTCAGCAAAGTATTAATCAATGTCTCCAATACAGTTTCAGACGCCTGGCTCAAATCTGCACCATCGAAACCACCCAAAAAGTGGAAATTAAACTCAGCATCTTCGCAACCAACCTCCGCATTAGTATTGTCTTCCGGATAATGTAGGCCAACTTTAACCCTAGCAGTATCAATCACACTCTGCTCCAGCCCACCTAGTATTTCCGCCCCAATCGACACTTTTTCAGCAACACCTCTGTACACAGCCATCACATCTTGCAAAACTCCAGTAAACAGTGTGTTAATCCCGATAGCAGGTCTAAAAGACAAGGACATATCAACCTTTCCGTTCGGATAGACAACTCCTTGTTTGAGAAGCTCCGCGTTGTTAGGACCCAGCAATTTATCATAGCTAACATTATCCAAAATCAACAGATTTGCCTCAGGTTCAGTTAAACCAATGTCATGTATATGCTGAAGGTTATTTACAAGAAGATTTGGATCTGTACTGGTAGTCCAAGAAAGATTCGCATCATCTGTGGGTGCAAAGGTCCTGACTTTCTCCTTTGAAATATAATGTCCAGGATCACCCGGCACTTGATCAAAGTCGCCAGCTGGATTACCAAAAAGCACCAACGGCTTATAAACAACAGCTCCTGCACCCTCGCCCCAGGCACCCTTTTTCTCATTCAAAGAATTACCCACAGTAGCTTTAATCGTCTGGTCAATTTTGACAGTGTCCTTCCAGTTAACTTTTATGCTCATAAGGAAACTGACCAAGTTTACATCTTGTTGCTGAACTCCAGGCCACTGCCCAGGCACAAGAGCATTTTGCCCAGTACCATCTCTAACAAACAAATGCACATAATAACCGTCAACGCCGTCCGCAATCCTAATCTCTTCATCACTTCCAGCATCAAACTCTAGAGTAAGTGGATTTGGCCTCACCTCCACACAAACCCACGGCTTCCCATCACACCAGCCTGGACCCGTAGCAACAATTTGCCCAGGGAGATATGCCCTCACCCCTTCAAAATTCATCCAAACTCCAGCCTCGGTCCAAGCATATCCATGCAAGAATCCATCAGCATCCATCGTTACTCCATAGGAAAAGGTCCCCGAATCCGAATCCTGTGCTTGAAAGGAGCCCTCCGCTTGATACCAAGGCGGAAGACCCATAGAATTCATAAAAACAGCAATTCTTTGTTCCGAAGCAATTCTCGACTCAATTGCAGGACTAGTCGACGCCACCAAATTATTCCTAGATGCTTGAGGGCAACTTACTCCCTCCTCAGTTACTTCCTCCTTTTCAAAACTCAAAGTCACTTCTTGAGTAGTGCTATTCAAAGTAAGGTCATGAGAGCTAAGCGGCTCTGTATCCCCATCACCAAGAATAATAGGCTCTTGTCGTCCACCAACAGGTCCCCACTCATCACTAACTACAATCGAAGCATTTCCACTAGCATCTATTTTTGAAAGAGCCACCGACAAGGTTTCCTCATTAACATCATCGCCTTCCCTCATAATCACATCTCTCGATTCCCCAACGTTAACTATCACTGTATGGGATTCTGTGATTACCCCCGGTTCTTCCAAAATCCTAAATCGCCCTAATGGCGGATTATAGAAGGGTTGAAGATCATCAACATACAAATAATAACCACCACGATCAATGTTTGTATGATTATCCACCAACATGACTTCCCCATTTACCTGAATTCTCACGCTAGCATCATCAGGTGCACCATATACCCCCAAAACTGTAACCTCTAGCTCCTCCCCGTATCCACTAACAGTAGCTGTATCAGAAGCATTTATAGTTGTTACTAGCGGCGCCCATTTCTCAGCAAGAGTCACCGTAGCAGTCTGAGTAATTCCATTTACGGTTGCTTCTACATCCCCAAAGCCCAGCTTCTCTCCTTCATTTGCAGAAACAGAATGGGTAGAGAACGGATTTATATTTGTCGTCGTTACAATAATTCTCGGATCAGGATTCTCAGGATGATGCTCTATTGAAACCTCGTACTGGCTATCACCTAACGACACAAAAGCCGCACCAGGCAAATCAGTAGTTACCGGCCCATCCGTAAAGATTTCCGTAACATCATCAGTTGGCACACAGGCCTCCTCGGCAGTAACAAACACATTTGCAGTTTCAGTCTCGTTCCCCCAGCCCAAAGTAAGGGTCACATTGTAAGTGCCCGCATCCTGGAATTGATGCATAGGGGTATGCTGAGACGAATTTTGAGTGCCATCATCAAAGTCCCCATCCACACTATCAGCTCCCTCTGTTGAACCAGCAGTAGTACAGGTAACATTCAAAGGTGCTGACCCTTGTGCAGGTGTACAAGTGGCGTTCGCACTGTAGTCAATTTCCACCACTGGCGCCCTTTCTAATACCTGTGTAGATGCACTGTCGGAGTAATTTCCCCAATACAAAGTCGCAGTCACATTATGAGTAACTGGCGAATTGGGGGTCGCGCTATTAAATTGATGCATAGGCTCAAAATTGCTGGAATTAGCAGAGCCATCGCCAAAATCCCAAACAACACTGTCTGCACCAGCAGTTGACCCAACTGTAGTACAGGTCACATTTAGTGGAGAGCCCCCTGCTGAGGGATTACAACTTATCACCGCATTATAGGCAACTTCTTCTTCCTCCTCTTCTTCTTCACAACCACCTGTGCTTACAGGTGCCCCAGGCGCAATGACACTATATGAAATTTTTTGAATCACTTCATTTACAGTCAAATTTACTTCACTGAAAGTCTTTGTTTCATCAACACTTACACTATATTCTGGCCCACTCACATTAGATGTCCTCTTTACTTCAATAACAGAATCATGAGAATTATTAATAGATGAAACTGTAACCGTGTAACCGACATTATTTAACGAGTATTCGCCACTTTCTCCTTCGGGCAACTGATGTGGCCCTGAGCTAACAGCCTCTGGACTAGTATCCTTTAGCCTAAATTTCATGGAACTTCCTGGAACAATTTCTGTAGGCTCCAAAACAATGCCACCAAACAAGTTAGAAGAAAATCCAACTGCTGCCGTTATCGCAAGGCCATTTACATGCGCCGTTACTGTGGGCCCGTAGTTCATCGCACCCAACTCAACTAGGTAATCTGATCCCTGAAAATCAACAGTAGTCTCACCTCCATTCCTCACGATTTTTTCCTCTGAGTAAACAGGTGCTGGATAAGCCTCTTCAAGCGTAAAAGAAACTGTTTGCGGTAAATCATCCACAATCAAAATCCCTTCGCCGGAAAACAACATATCGTTAACATCATTTACAGTTTGGGTAACCCCCTTAAAAGTAACATTCATCAATTCAGCAGGAAAAGAGGGGCTTAAATTCGCAATAACACTGTATTCCGTATTTCCAATTGTTGTGCTGTAAGCTTCCCCCATGCCTTTAGTAACTGGTCCTACAGTTTCATTCTCTCCCGGGACCATCATGGATATACAAACTTCTGCTTCTTCTTCCTCTTCTCCTTCTCCCCTAAACTGTATCCATCCAAAAGAAGGGCTCCAAGCATGACCAAAAAGATCTCGTTCCCCCGAGCTATCCTCAGCTCCTATATAAACACCATAATCAATTGAGCCACAAGCCAAGCCATCACCTTGCCCAGCATCATTTACTCCACTTTCACAATTATAAGATATAAACCCAAGATTATCATTCCAGGAATATCCTTTTACTGAGTAATCGTAGTATTCATTGGCTTCTATGGCCCCATCAGAGTCTCCATCATAACCACCAGAATCTCCGTTAATACAGGCAGCATGCTCCCTGCTAGCCGGCACCAATTCCCCGCTTCCACCAATTATAGATAGGTCTGCAGATCCATTGTCCTGCTCTGTAGGCCCTGGGTGAGAATCAAAATAGTTCTGACCAGCATTTGGATTCGAAAGCACACTTGTACCTGTAATCCTACCCGTACAAAAAGTATCTCCCTCCGCAAAAGCAGCCGGTGCCACCGCCAAAGAAAAGGCGGCAAAGAGTAAGAATATTTTTCGGTTCAAAAACATGCTCTTTTGTGTTTTTATTTCCCAATATTATAGCACAAAAAAGCTCAAACCGCCAACCGGCATAACCTATTCTCCCCTCTCGTCGCCCTCTTGTTTTTTCAGCTTATCAAGCGCCACAAAAAAGAGGTTATTCATAGAGGGATCAATCCAAAAATCGCTCGCACTCAGATCATCCGTATAGACACCCCTACCCTTTTCTCTCTCAAAAATCTGTTCAGGAGAGAGGACGATGTCTGTTGGCGAAGCCTCCACACCATCTTCAGAGACTCTTTCTCTCTCAATAATCCGGCGCCCCATAAGAGTAGCCAAATTCACATATCCAGCAGGTGGCAAATTCACTACCATTTGAGGTGGCTTAGCATCTTTTGGCGTTGCCATCGTATCAATAATACTAATTCCAGCATCATTTAGGATCTGTGCAAATTCTTTTCGATTAGCCCTAAGATCATCTATTAATTCTTGGCTTTCTGCTACTAGGATTCCTCCCCCTACAAAAAGCTCAGATAATGGACCATAAATCTTATAACCATCACCTTCATACAAAACAGACATGGTGAGTTCATCACCTTTGGAAAATAATATATCTGCATTCATTCTACTCTCCATAATCGCCAGATGGGTTAATATTTTCAATCAACTGCCTAAGCCTATTCAGAGCAATTGCGGGATCACCATGCATATCCTCTATTAATCTCCTAAAATACTCTTTACTCGCTTCTGTTGTACCATATTGTTCATACTCCAGCAGAGCTGCCATATTAGCATAAAACAGGATTTTGTCCAGGTCCGTAGTCCAAAGAGCCCTTTTTAGCTCTTCAGCTATAACTTCGTCGTTAACCAATTGATTGACAAAATCCCTGGCCTCAACAACCGCCGGATCAAGTGAATCCAAAATATCTTGAACTGTGCTTTTTTGCCTCGAAACCATCCTGTCAATTACTCTATTCATTCTTCTGTATTCTTGCCCCAACCTTGCCTCCCTTTCTTCATCTAGTTGTTCCCTGGTTTTGTCGACAAAAGGCTCTAAAAAAGCCAGAAGGCCTTCGTCCCTGCTAAAAGACAAATTCGTCCCAAACTTAAATTCTTCATAAGGATCGTCCTCACTCTTTTTAGGATCATATTTAGAATACCCAAAATCTATTATCCAAATGCTGTCATCTGTCAACATTACATTACTCGGGTGCAAATCACGATGATAAAATCCAGCTCTATTCAAAATCCGGACACTATTTTCCATTGCCTCAAAAAACTCTGGTTTAATAAATTTGTTACCCCTTAGCCGTCTTAGCAGGGCCTTCACCTGATCAATCTGAGATAATTTAGGATTTATATTGAATATCCTAAGAACATACTCGCCCAATTCGTCCCCCATCGACAATAATACATCTTTCCTACATCCAAGCTCACTTTCCTCGTGTGCATTTACAATCTCCTCAAGTACCAACCTCCACAAGGTTTTACCCCTAATAAATTCCATCAGAAGAAGCTTCTTGTCCCCATCATCCAAGGACAGAAACGGCACTGGGATCTTTGCAACGTTAACACCCTGTTCCCTAAATTTTTCAAGAATCTTATACGCCTCCTGGTGCCTATCGAACTCGCTGAGGATTCCATCACTAAACGCAGATCTTTCAGTGCTTCTCTCCACCTTTTTCAAACACAAATTCTGAAGAGAACCAGCCTCGAACAACAATATATCTGCCTCTGATCCTTGCCCCACAACAAGACTCCTTTCAAGAAATTCTCGCAACGTTTGGGAATCTCTAAAATCACCGATCTCTGATACCTGAGGAATATCAATGTCCATCTCAGCTAAATCCAAGTCCGCAAGAATGCTTGCAATATTATTAGGGCCCAATTCAGCCATTTTGTGTTTTAAGTATCTCAATACTATACCACAAAAAGCCTTGGCTGACAACGCGGCAAAACTAAAACTCAAGTCGTTCCTACTCCTTTTTGGCTCCCTTGCCCTTTTTCTCCACCTCGCAATCCTTACATTTTACTCCATCCTTCAATTCAACTCGCAAACCATCACATTTCTCACATTTTCCAACAGGTTTACTCCAGGTAGCATTCTTACATTTTGGAAATTTATTACACCCCCAAAATAGCTTTCCTCCCTTGCGAGTGCGCCTTTCCGCTAATTCTCCTTCTTTACATTTATTACACTTTACCCCACTAAGAATTATTACAGACTGATTGTTCTTACAGTCCTCACCCTGACATTGCAGGTAAGGCCCATAGCGGCCGACCTTAAACTCCATCGCAGAAGAACATTTTTTACACTTTTCATCCTTCAACTCTTCCCGGAGTTTCTTAACTTGCTCACTTTCTTCTTCCGGCTCACCATCTTCACCCGGTAACGGTTTAGCATTTTTACATTCAGGATAAGCAGAACAAGAAAGAAATTTCCCAAACCGTCCAAGCTTGATCACCATTTCTTTTCCACACTTATCACACATTTCGTCACTCTCCTCATTTACAATCTCTTCCTTTTTGAGGGTTTTTTCCTTTTCAAGAATCTTCTCATGAAAAGGCTCATAGAACTCCTTTAACATCGGCACCCACTCAACTTTTCCTTCCTCCACATCGTCCAGTTGATCCTCCATCTGTGCAGTGAACTTGTAGCCCACAACAGTCGGGAAATTCTCCACCAAAAGATCTGTAACCACTCCAGCCACATCCGTTGGTTTCAAGGTCTTAGCCTCTTTTTCAATATAGCCCCTCGCAATCACAGTGGTAATTGTTGGCGCATAGGTACTCGGTCTACCAATTCCCTCGCTCTCAAGCTTCTTTACCAAAGACGCCTCCGTATATCTTGGAGGAGGCTTCGTGAAATGCTGATTACTAGCCATGTTTTCAAGGTCTAGATTCTCCCCTTCCTCAAGCTTTGGCAAGAATTTTTCTCCAAGCTGTTGTTCCTCTTCATCTTGATCACGCCCCTCCATGTAAACTTCCATAAACCCAGGGAATTTCACTGTTTGGCCTGTAGCCCTAAAAATATGTCCATTAGCCTCTATATCCACGCCCACTTTATCCAAAATCGCCTGCTGCATTTGGCAAGCTATCGCCCTTTTCCAAATAAGCTCATAAAGTTTTGCCTGATCCTTATCCAAAAACCCTACAGCCTTGTCCGGCTTCAACGCTAAATCCACGGGACGAATAGCCTCGTGCGCCTCTTGGGCTCCTTTCCTGCCTTTGTATTTACGTGGTGTATCTAACGCATACTCCTTGCCATACTGACTAGTGATAATTTCCTTGGCAGCCTTCAAAGCAACATCAGAAAGATTGACACTGTCTGTTCTCATATAGGTTATAAGACCAGTCTCCCCCTCCCCAGTATCAATCCCTTCATACAGTTGTTGAGCAACCATCATTGTTTTTTTCACTGAGAAATTCAATTTCCGAGAAGCTTCCTGCTGAAGAGTAGACGTGATAAATGGAGGAGCTGGGTTTTTCTTTACCTCTTTTTGTTCAACAGACTTAACCAAATATGCAGCTCCTTCTATGTCATTCAAGATCTTTTCTGCTTCACTCCCATTCTTTACTTCAAGCTTATCTTCGCCTTTTCTTTGAAGTTCCGCCTCAAAAGTTTTATCATCTCCATCTTTTTTGAATGTTCCAATAATCTTCCAGTATTCTTCCGGTTCAAATGCCTCAATTTCTCTTTCTCTCTCAACAACAAGCCTCACCGCAACACTCTGAACACGCCCAGCCGAAAGGCCATATCTAATCTTTTTCCAAAGTAAAGGCGACAATTCATAACCCACCAATCTATCCAAAACACGACGCGCTTGCTGAGCATCTACAACATTTTGGTCAATATCCCGTGGCTCCTCAAGCGACTTTTTTATTGCTCCCTCGGTAATCTCATGAAAAACAATTCTCTTTACGGGTATAGCCGAATCGACCTTAAGAGCGGACAAAAGGTGCCACCCTATAGCCTCTCCTTCTCGATCTTCATCAGTTGCGAGCCAGAGTGCCTCAGCTTTTTTCATGGCTTCTTTAAGCTCTTTTATTACCTTTCTCTTATCAGTAGAGATTAAGTAGCTCGGCTTAAAATCCTTCTCTATATCAATACCCATTTTGGATTTAGGCAAATCACGGACATGCCCCATAGAAGCCATTACCTTGTACTCTTTCCCCAAGAATCTCGAAATCGTCTTTGCCTTCGCAGGCGACTCCACAATTACTAGGTTTTTTGCCATAAAAACACTTACTAAACTGGGGACATTCTTATTACACTTCTTCCCCCACGTCAACCAAAAGAGCTAAAAAGCGCTTGTAGACGCTGAAATATTTGTCCCCGATTTGCAAGAAAAAATTTTTGGCTTCCACAAGCCATTTTTCAGATGTCCCACGTCCCCCAGGGGCTACTTTCCGCATTGTCAAGACGAAAACAACTTGATTTCAAAAAACCGAACCCTATAATACGGGGTGTCTAATTTCTAACCCACTAATTATGACTAAGCAAGATCTAGTCAACAGTGCGGCTCAAGCAGCTGGCGTTACAAAAAAAGCTGCCGGTGAAGTTCTAGAATCAATTCTAGGAATGATCACCAAAAGTCTAAAAAGCGGTAACAACGTAACCATTACTGGTTTCGGTACTTTCCGCGTATCTCACAGAGCTGCTAGAACTGGTGTAAACCCACGAAACCCAAGCGAAAAGATCAAGATTCCTGCTATGAAGCTACCTGCTTTCAAAGCCGGAAAATCTCTTAAGGATGCTGTTAGATAAGCATTTTTAGAACAAACTTAAGAAGGGCCCCTTTACGGGGTCCTTTTTTTTAAATCAGCTCCGGAGCTCTTAATTTTACAGGTTCAAATTTAAGAGCTCCGGAGCTCCTACTATTGAAAAGCTCCAAAAAAACCCTTACATTACCACCATGCAAAAAGATCTGGAAAAACTCGAAAAGGATGCTTTGGCTGCTATAAAAACTATGAGCACGGCTGAGGACTTACAAAGTCTTCACGTAAAATATCTGGGACGCAAGGGTGAGCTCACTAAGATTCTTCGAGGACTCAAAGATCTCTCGCCAAAAGAAAAGCCAAAAATTGGCGCACTCGCAAACACAATAAAAACCTCTCTAGAAAACGCTTTCACAACAAAGCAAAACGCACTAGAGGGGGCCTCCCTTAAGGAAGCTCTTGAAAAGGGGTTTTTCGACACCACAATACCAGGAAAAGCACGCGAGATTGGTCATATCCACCCACTTTCTCAGGTACAAGAAGAGGTTGAACGCATTTTCAACCAAATGGGTTTCGCTATCATGGATGGCCCAGAAGTAGAATCAGAATACTACAATTTCGAGGGACTGAATATCCCCGCGGATCATCCAGCTCGCGACATGCAGGATACATTCTTTATTCAAGATAAAGACGACCCCAAACATGGACGAATGGTTTTAAGAACTCACACCTCACCAGTGCAAGTCCGCACACTCGAGAAATATGGAGCTCCCGTAAGAGTGATCGTTCCTGGGCGTTGTTTTCGCTACGAGGCGACCGACGCCAGTCACGACACAACTTTTTACCAAGTCGAAGGGCTCCTGATAGACAAAGATATTTCCATGAGCCACCTCAAGGGCGTTATGAAAGAATTCCTGACACGTCTCTTCGGTAGACCCGTCAAAGTCCGCTTCAGACCAGGCTATTTTCCCTTCGTAGAACCAGGAGTGGAGCTCGATTTTTCATGCTTGCTCTGCCAGGGTGATGGCTGCCGCGTCTGCAAGCATTCAGGATGGATTGAGTTTATGGGAGCCGGCATGACCCACCAAAATGTCCTAAAAGCTGGCGGTGTCGATCCAAAAGAATACCAAGGATGGGCGTTTGGTTTTGGGCTAACCCGTCTCGTTATGATGAGATATGCCATCGACGACATCAGGCTACTCACAAACGGTGATTTAAGATTTATAAAACAATTCTAAATGTATATTTCCCTCAATTGGCTAAAAGACTTTGTAGACCTACCCAAAAACCTCGATCCTCAGGATCTGGCAGAACAGCTAACCCTTAAAACAGCCGAGGTAGAAGAAGTCAAGGAAGGAGGAAAGGGTCTCGAGGGTGTTGTCGTAGGCGAAATCAAAGAAATCAGGAAGCACCCCAATGCAGACAAACTCAGTCTCGCCAAAGTCGATATCGGCAAGAAGGAACCAATAAACCTCATATTCGGCCAAATGGTCGGAATGAAAATCGGAAATAAGGTTCCAGTTGCGGTAGCCCCAACAACTCTTCCAACTGGAGCCGTCATTGAGAAAAGAAAGCTCCGTGGAGAACCATCTGAAGGAATGTTGTGCCTTGATCAAGAATTAGGCCTAAAAGACGAAGGCGTCTCCATCCAATACTTCCCGGATTTAAAACCAGGCACACCAATATCTCAGGCCCTAGGACTAGATGACATAGTATTAGAATTTGACAACAAGTCTCTAACTCATCGCCCCGACCTTTGGGGCCATTATGGCATCGCACGTGAAGTAGCCGCCATCACAGAGAGCAAATTCAAAACTCTTGAGCCAAAGGTGGAAATCCCTTCGTCAGGAAAAGCTCCAAAGGTAGAAATCAAAGACTATAAATTATGTCCACGTTACTGCGGATTGATCATTGAGAATATCAAGGTTGAAGATTCTCCTGACTGGCTCAAAAAACACCTCACGGCAGTCGGTCATGGAACACACAACAATATTGTTGACGTCACAAACTATGTCCTGGCAGAACTCGGTCAACCAATGCACGCCTTCGACGAAAATTTTATCAAAAAAGGCATCACAGTCAGACGAGCCAAGGCCAAAGAAAAAATCACCACCCTAGACGACAAAACCCGTCAACTCTCAAAGGACACCTTAGTAATTGCTGACCACGAAAAACCAGTGGCTATTGCTGGAGTAATGGGAGGTGAAAACAGCGAAATTAACGAAAAGACTACCTCGATTATTCTAGAGTCTGCTAATTTCAACGCTGGATCAGTCAGACGCACCTCAACAAAACTTGGCTTGCGCACAGAATCTGTGCAACGATTCGAAAAATCTTTAGACCCAAATCTCGCAGAACTCGCCATCAAGCGGGCAGCTGAGTTAATCCTAAGAATCTGCCCTTCTGCAAAAATAGCAGGCCCCATCACCGATATCAAAGACTTTGAAAACAAAGACATTGTTGTTGATTTAGATACTAACAAAGCTCGCTCAAAAATAGGCGTAGACATTTCAAGCAAGGACATGAAGAAGATGCTAGAAAAGCTCAATTTCAAGACCACTGAACAGGGGAAGATTCTCAAAGTCACTCTCCCCAGCTTCCGCGCAACCAAGGACATTGATATCGAAGACGACCTAATAGAAGAAATCGCCCGAATGTATGGATATGAAAACATCCCTGCAACCCTTCCCAAACTGCCTACTCGCCTACCAGAAGAGAACACCGAACGCTTCAAAAAACACCGAGCAAGAGAGCTTCTTTCGTACGGGCTTGGATTTAACGAAGCATACAATTATTCTTTTTACGGTCAAAAGGAAATCGCCAACTGCCTAATGACAGAAGAAGGCCATATAAAATTATTGAATTATTTGTCTGAAGATCAAACACATCTGCGCACAACACTCGTTCCCAATCTCTTGAAAAACCTGGCAGAAAATGTGAAGCATTTTTCATCATCAAAAATCTACGAAATCGGACGAACCTATAAAGAAATCGGGAAATACATGCCGTTAGAAGAAAAAAGAATTACTGGAGCAATTCTCGTTAAAGGAAAAACAGATGAACCATTTTACGAAGCAAAGGGCGTTGTCGATTCTTTTCTAAATAAATTCAATCTCCCTAAGATGAAGAAAGCCAAAGAGGTAGACAATGCTCCATATGCCCACCCCGTAAAAGCTCTGAGCTATATAGATCAAAACGCTCAGACCCTGGCAAAAATATTTACAATACATCCTTCTGTAGCAAAAAACCACGGCCTAGAGAATCACTCAGCAGCTTTTTTCGACCTCAACTTCACAGAATTAATGAAGCTTGAAAGACAGGCCCGCAAGTACAAAAAAATCCCAAAGTTCCCCAGTATCCAAATTGATATTTCCGTAATTGTTGATCAGAGAACTGAAGTTCGCGAAATTAAAAACGCCATCCAAAAAGCTGACCAAAATCTCATCACTGACGTTACTCTCCTCGAGATATATCAGGGCGAAAACATAGCCAAAGACAAAAAGTCCACCGCCTTTAAAGTCACTCTCCAGGCCTTAGATCGCACACTCACAGATGAAGAGATGTTAACCGTCCAAGGTGTCATTTTTAAAAATCTTGAAAAGTTGGGTGGTAGAATCAGAGGAAAAAAAAGTTGATAAGTCAGGCAACCAAATCACCCTCCACTGGAGACTCTAGGCCCCATTGGTCACTTTTTTTTTTGCAATCATTCCCAGAAGACCCCCTTCTATCATGCTCTTCCGTCCTAAACGAACCATCACCATCTTGAGGCGACACCCCTCGCCTCGTCATCGCAGTTTTTACCGGGCCACTAACCGTTTTAAGAGATGCTTCATCGTCATCGCACACAACAACTGCTGGCCATTCACCAGTATCAGCCATCCCCAGTTCTAAAGGCTCTATTTCATCTCCATTCAAAAGGGTATCCAAAACATCACCGTCAACAGTATTAGAAACATCCTCTGGAGCTACATTATTATCAAGTTCTTCCCAGCCAAAAGGGTCCACTGTAGAATTGTATGTAGCACCCACATCATTTATTTGCCGATAAACCCTTCCATCCATAGCAACTCCCGCTCTATAAAGTCTATGTCGGAGATAATTTCTGACTACGTGTTCATCAGGGATAAGAGGACACTCGTCTTCAGGCCTAGCAAATACCCTTCCCCTTCCAGCCCCGACAACTGGTCGCCCCTTGTTCCAGCTCAACGCCTCTCTCTCATCAAAGGTAAGCTCCAACTCATCCAATATCCTCTGTAACATGTTTTCTGCATGGCCTCTATACATCGGGTTGGGACTTCCGTCCTCAAGCTCTCTATTGTCGTGTCCCTGGATTGAAATTGTAATTCTCGCACTTTTCCGAGTCAAAACAGGCCTTAAAATCTTCAATGTCTCAAGATATCCTGCATAATATTGAGGCTCTGAAGACTTACCACAATATTGCTGCATATCCACTGTTAAAACTCCTCCTGGACAAACACCTTTGTGCATAAGACGAACAAGCTTCTTTGCACGTCTCACTTGTTCCGGGTCTGGAACAAGCTCCTCATCAACATCGATTCCATGACTTAACCAAATTGCTCTAGAGCCCACTTCTACCCCCAACCTTTGAGCCTCTTCCTCATCTATTGGCCCAGGTCTTCGTGCGTAAACTTCTTCAGCAAGATATATGAAGGTCTCATCAAGAAGGGGGTCCATATTCCCGTCCTGAGTAATAACAGGACTCAGTGCTTCAAAGATTTTCATTTTCGTTCCAACAACAGGTTTGTCCAAATTCTCAGCAATTTCCTCTCTCGTTAAAGAGACAACGGTGCCCACGTTATACCTCCCCAGTGGCGTTCTTTTTAATCTGGGAATTCTGTCTTTGGGTCTTCTCGGACCACAAATATCGATCAAGCCGGACGGCTTTTCACCCCTAGCTGGAAATGCACCACAGTGATAGCATGCCTTGGGGCAATAACCATCCGCAGTGCGTACCAACTCTATGTCCATCTTGTCGCCCGCTAGTGCTTCCTTTAAAGATACGTTTCCAACCGCCATGCTTATAATTTAGTTAACAGTTCCCAAAGGCGGACTATGCTACGCCTTTTAAGAGATATTGTCAATCTATTTTAACCATAAAATCATAGTTCTTACCCTTGTACAAGCCAGAATGGGATGCTTGTGCACTTGACTAATGCCCCTAAATTATGCACAATAATCTCGATTGC
This sequence comes from uncultured Candidatus Peribacteria bacterium, assembly GCA_964499425.1. GTDB lineage: Bacteria > Patescibacteriota > Gracilibacteria > UBA1369 > LOWO2-01-FULL-3 > JAQBYK01. The sequence continues at coordinate 31,112 of CAZCLD010000004.1, forward strand.
AGTTTATTTTTCACAATGAAAACACAATCCATCAGAAATTTCCGCTCCATTAAACTAAAAAGACCTCAGGATCGCGAGATTCTTGAAAAGGTTTCTCATTCAATTGGAATGGCCGAAGCTCTTTCAGAGCCCCTTTGGTTAGGTGATGAAAAACATAGGACCATTTACGTAAATCCAATGTGGGAAGCATTAACCGGTTATACACTTGATGAATACATTGGAAGACCTGCCGACTGGTGCTTTGATGAAAAAAGCAAGAAGATTATTGCCGAACAACACAAGCTGAGAACAAAAGGACAGTCTTCAAAATATGAGGGAATAATGACCAGCAAAAGTGGGGAAAAGATACCAATCCTCATAAGCGGCTCACCCACAAGCGCCGGGGGCACGATCGGGCTTTGGATAGATTTGAGAAAAAGCAAAAGGCTAGCACATCAAGAAAGAATAGCTCGTCAAATAATGCGACATTCCGCAGAGGCCTTTGTAATTCTCAGTAAGGGGCGCAAAATCAAGTTGTGGAATCATGCAGCAGAAAAAATGTTTGGATACAAAGAAGAAGAGGTTCTGAAAAAATCTATCGACATAATAATCCCCAAAGACCAAAGCGCCTCAAACAAGGGCTTAATCGAAGAGGTCGGAAAGAAGAAGCACCTTAAAAACGCCGAATTAACAAGGCAGACAAAAAGCGGTGAACTAATCGAAGTCTCAGCCTCAATCACAAAGGTCGTCAGCAACAATAGCAATTTCATAGGATACCTAATCATTTACCGCGACATAACTCAGCAAAAACGTACGCATACAGAGCTACAAAAACGTTTCGAGGCTATTCAAGACGCTTACAAAGAGCTCGGCCTTCAAAGAAGACACCTCGACTACATGTATGAAATCGTTGACACCGCAGTTTCAGATTGTAGCCTTGCAGATTTAGAGAAATTAATCGTCAGCGCTATGTGCCTCTTAACAAAATCTGATGGCACTGTGCTACGCCTATATGACGAGAAACGTAAAGTTTTAAAACTAAAAGCCTGCTTTGGAGTTAGCCAAAAATGGTGGGACAAAAGCCAAATTTCCTTTGAAAACAGCATTGCACAGGAAGCAATAGAAAATAAAAGGGCAATTATCATTGATGACATAGATAGCTTTTCAAAGCACCAAGGAGTAAAGCTGCTAAAAGCGCACAAATATAAAACCCTCATCCTAATTCCACTAATGATGGGCGACACAATAATCGGCTCACTGAGCCTTTATACAAGTGACCCTGCAAAATTTCGACTAATCGAAACCGACTTCCTAGAAAATATGGGAAAACAATGTTCCATCGCCCTATGCTCAAAGAGCGCACATAGTAAATAGCCCCCTTTACCTGCAAACAATTTTCCATTAGTATTTGAACATGTTAAAAAAATACCTGCCTCGAAGAGAAAGCGGCTTCTTAAAAAGACTGGCATTCTGGGCTATCACGATATTCATCGGGCTTTTTTGCCTGGGAATAATCACCTTTGCAGGACTAATTGGAATCCTCTCAATCGGACTCCCTGATGTCACAAGCTTAGAGAACTTAACGGCCGCCCAGTCTACCCAGATCTTCGACAGAGAAGGTGAGCTCTTATACACAATCCACGGAGATGAAAATAGAGAGCAGGTCCCCCTAGCAGACATCTCAAAGAATCTAATTGCAGCAACAATCGCAATGGAGGATGACGAGTTTTACGAGCACAAAGGCTTTGACATCTGGGCTCTCGGCAGAGTAGGGCTGCATGAGATTTTCGGCATAGGAAAAGCACGCGGGGGCTCCACAATCACTCAGCAATACATAAAGAACACATTTCTATCTTCCGAAAGAACATACACAAGAAAGGCAAAAGAATTAATTCTAGCTATCCGAACCGAAAGAGAATACAGCAAAGATGAAATTCTTGAGCTCTATCTCAATCGCATTCCTTACGGAAACAACTCCTACGGAATACAAAAGGCTTCACAGGTATATTTTGGCAAAGACGCAATAGATTTGACTGTAGGCGAAAGTGCAATGCTTGCATCGCTTCCACAGGCTCCAAGCAGATATAATCCTTACGGACAAAACAAGTATTCACACCTACTCAAAGAGTTTACTGAAGAAGAGCTTTCATATCGAAAAATCGAAAGTGAATTCGATTTAGAAATTGAAGAATACAGCCGCGGACTCATAGGGCAGCACGTCAATCTTGGCAATGATCAAAGCGTATACATTGCAGGCCGCAGCGATTTAGTTTTAAGGAGAATGTTCGAATTAGGAACAATAACAGCAGATGAGCGGCTTGATGCTCTAAACGAAATCCAGGGAATAGAATTTAACGACTACCGCGAACCGATCAAACACCCACACTTTGTACTCTACATAAAACAAATTCTCGAAGACAAATATGGAAAGGACGTAGTAGAACAAGGCGGACTAAAAGTCTATACAACCCTAGATGGAGAATTACAAGCTGTCGCTGAAGAAACAGCCACAGAAAGACAAGCAACAAATCTAAGCAAATTTGGTGCAAATAACATGTCCATCGTGTCAATCAACCCTAAGACTGGTGAGATTTTGGCAATGGTCGGATCCATCGACTACTTCGACGAGGAGATAGACGGCAATGTAAATGTTTCACTAAGGCCTCGTCAACCTGGCTCATCCTTCAAGCCAATCGCATATGCACAAGCATTTTACAATGGCTACGCGCCTGGAAATGTTATTCATGATATTCCTACAAAAATTGGGCCAGACAAACCAGAGAATTACGACGGCGAATGGCAAGGTCAAATTTCAATGCGCACAGCACTTGGACAATCTAGAAACATCCCAGCGATAAAGACATATTTCTTAGCTGGCGAACAAGACCAAATAATCGACCTAGCCGAAAAAATGGGCATCACAACACTAAACAAAAAACATAGCTACGGCTACCCACTTGCCCTCGGAGCAGGAGAAATCCCTCTCATAGAAATGGTTACTGCATACGGTGTATTTGCAAACAATGGCAAGCTGCCTGAGTTAACAGGGATCATGAAAGTAGAAAATGCGAATGGGGACGTCTTGGAAGAATGGAAGCCAAAAGAATTTGAAGAAGTTGTAGATCCGCAAATCGCATACCTCATAAACAGTATCCTTTCCGGACAAGAGTATTCTGTTGGACCAAGATTATTTGTCGACGGCCACGTAAACGCCGCAAAAACGGGAACCAGCACAAAAGAAAACAAGAAAGAAGCCGGCGGCTCAGACGTACGTCCTTCAGACGCCTGGACAATTGGCTACACTCCAAGCGTAGTCACGGGCGTATGGATAGGCAATTCCGATGGATCAGGGCTAGGCTATAGCGCAAACGGCTACGATGCAGCATCCCCAGTTTTCAACGCGGTAATGACAAAAGCCCTCGAGGGAAAAGCTGCTGAACCATTTCCCGAACCCAAAGGTCTAAAACACGTCGAGGTAGGAAAATTCTCGGGGAAATTACCTGGGCCACAAACACCTGCGTCAATGATAGTAAAAGAAATTTTTCCCAACTTTGCTATTCCAACAGAAATTGAGAACATCTACTTCACTGTAAAACTAGATAAAATAACTGGTTTACTTGCAACCGAGTTCACCCCTGAAGAAGCAGTAGAAGATGTAACCTTCCAAAACTATGAGCCTGTTGCAAATCTACTAAATTGGGAGCAAGAGATAAAAGATTACTACCAGGGTCACGGCAAAGAAGGCGAAATCGTAAGGGTTGGATTTCCTCCAACAGAATACGACAACCTTCATACGGCAGAAACAGCAATGGCTAAGCCAACAATCACCATTGTCGATCCTGTTTCCCAAACAGCTTTAGAACCAGGGAGATTCCAGGTACAAGTCAACGCAAGCGCACCACATGGAGTAAAAATAGTCGAATACTATATCGACAACGAAATGAAGTTTTCCTCCCTTACCGCGCCCTACCCCGGATTTTTGAATATAGCTAACTACTTCAAGCCTGGCTCAAAACACCTTGTAGTCGCCAAAGTAATCGACGAGCTTGGCTATAGCGCACAATCCGCGATTGAGATTAAAGTAGCTGGTGCAGAACCAGAAGAGGAAGACGATCCAGAAGAATAGAGCATTTTTCAACACAGCGCATTGTTCCAGAAGGGGTTTTGTGTTATAATAATATGATTTTTGCATCTCTATGCTTTATACAAACGAAAAACTAGAGGAATTAAGACACAGATGGCTTACCCCAAAAGGCAAAAAGTTCGTGCAAATAATAAAAAAGTCCCGCTGTTATCTCAGCCCCGTCCTTTACCGTCAGAAAGTACATAATTTCCCGAACATAAAAGACGCAGAAGTGGAGGATGGCATCGATCTCAGAGGAATAAATTTGTCTGGTTTCGACTTTAGAGTTCCCATTAAAGACGGCGACGATGGCTTTTCTGAGGACGTTGCAATCTTGTCAGAAATACACTTTGAGGGTGCTATCCTAAAGCACTGCAATTTCCAAGAAGGAAAGATTCATAATTGTTTTTTTGAAGATACCGAAATCCTACATTCAGAATTCAAAGGTGCTACAGTAAACAACTGTAATTTCGACCAAGCTAATTGTACTGGAATAAATTTGCGCAGCGCTAAGCTAATTAATTGCAGCTTTGCAGACACGACAATCAAAGACGTCACGCTAGACTCGACCATCGTAGATCAAAAAACCACTTTCGGGAAAACACTAAAAACTGAAAAAGACGACAGCTTCCATTTTGCGTCAATCGAATACAAGCAAATAAAGGAAATGTACAAAAACTCAAGTCTCCACGAAATAGCAGACCACTATCACTATAGAGAAATGGTTTCAAAGAGGAAAATCACGAAAAAAAGCAGTCCCATGAGATGGCTAAATTATTTTTTTGGTGATCTTCTCTGCAAATACGGAACATCATTTACGAGGGTGTTGCTATGGTCAGCCCTACTAATAATGATCTGCGCTGCCCTACTGAGCATAAACAAAAGCCTCCTATATCAAAATGTCCAAACCGGTTCGTCTTTCATCGATTCCCTTTATTTTAGCATAGTAACATTTACAACCCTCGGATATGGAGACTTCCATGCTGTTGGCGCTATGCGATTTGTGGCAGCGGCAGAAGCCTTCCTCGGCGCAGCCCTGATGGCACTTTTTACAGTTATTGTTGCAAGAAATATCATAAGAGACTAGGTTGCATTAGTATACTTTGTTTGAGCGAATTGGAGAACTTTTGTTTTGAAGAAAGCGTTAAAAAATTGCACTGTTTGACCCGCCAAAGGCGGGGAGTTTGCAATTTTTAGCTTTCGAAGCCAGGATTTCATCAAAAGTTTGACTGAGCGTAAAATGGAGTATACTAATGCAACCTAGTCCTGATATATCCATGCAACAAAAACCAAAAAATCTCCTCAAGTCCCTCGAGAAGACTCGCCACAAATATTGGAATATTGACCGCACAACTGGCCAGTTCCTAAATCTCTTAATCAAGACTCGTAAATACAAGACTGTCTTAGAAATTGGAACTTCCAATGGCTACAGCGCCCTTTGGATAGCGGAAGCCCTTACTCAAACAGGGGGGCATCTCTACACAATGGAATCCCACAAAAAAGATCGGTATCTTCGCGCAAAAGAGAACTTCGAGAAATCTGGTTTAAAAAATATCACCCTCATCCTCGGACATGCACCTGAAGATATCCCCTCAACACCTCACAAATTTGATCTGGCCTTCTTCGACGCTACCAAGCATGAACATGAATGCTACTTCAAAGCCCTAGAAAATCGCATAAAGAACGGTGGACTCATAATTACTGACAACCTGTGTTCCCACAAAACCGCTCTCACCTCTTACAAGAAAGCTCTCCTTTCATCAAAAAATTGGGAATCAACTTACTTGGACATTGGAGCCGGACTTATGATAAGCAAAAAAACAGCTTGCTAAAGCCTTTTTCATTCGCTAAACTCCATTTCCTAACTTTAACTAAAGAACAATGGCTAAAAGACAACTTGAACCAATCCCTGGTCCCGAAGCAAGAGAGCTGGAAACTCACGAAGAGTTTCGCGAAGCCCGTACACTTTTACCACGACACCTTATCGTAAATACTCCCGATGGCTCTAAAAACCTAGAGATTTTTGAGGTTGAACCGTTTGCAGAAATTCTTACTCCAGATGATAAAAGAATTTTTGACGCTAAACCAAGGACACGAGGAGAAGTAATCGTTCTCTGGAGAAGAGGTAATCCAAAATTTAACATCGTCGTAGACCCAAATGAAGGAACCATCGTTTGTATCCGAACATGCAAGCTAGACGACAAAGAAGTTAATGCAAGCCAATTATTGGCTTTACTGGGACTAACCAAGGCAAATCAGGGGGGATACACGGGCCTTCGAACCACTGTCGCTCAAAGAGTCGATGGTCAACAAACCTATACCAACGATCCTCAGGCAGAACTAAGAATCGCCCAGCTAGCAGAAACTGCTGGAACAGTATTAAACATCAGAAAAAACATTTCCGCACGAACTGTCGCCAATAGCCTTGGAGTATTCGTAAATGCCGATCGAGTTTAGATTCATTCGTCTACACCGTCATCGCCCGCAGGCTCATCGTCATCACTTGCGGATTCATCATCATCGCTTGCAGGTTCATCAAAAACGTAGAACAACTGCTTAGGCTCAACAGGGTCTGAAGCCAAGATAAATCCAGGGCTATCACCACCGTAGTCTACCGGTGTAATTCCTCGACGCCCAAGTTCCGTACTTACGTCCGCAGGCAGCCCATGCAAAGAATCACCATTTTCTCGATAAACACCTTCAAGGTATTCTCTTGTAGCTAAGACTTCCCTCATAAATGCTTCTTGCTGTCTCTTTTTTTCATCAACTCCAGCTTCAAACTCAAAGCCAAGAGAATTAATTTGGAACTGAGTATGAATATATCCCTCATCTCGCCGACCATCATCTCCACATTGACCCTTTCTCTTGCCTCCTTTGCTTTTTTTCATCCGTTTTGTTCGAGTCATCTTTAAGTCTTTCAAATCAAGTCCCTCAATATTTGGCTGCCGCTTTTTCTTAACCACAATTGTATAATTCTCAAAATTATTATCGCTCGAATCAGTATCTGTCGAATTCGCTCTGCCCGTGAAATCCTTTAAAGCCTCAAAACCAAAATGTTTTTCGAGCTGATCTGTAAAACTCAAGGCTTCCTCAGAAGAGCACGCATTGCTAGGCAGTGTCATAACAGCAATTCCGTCCGTCTTGAGAACACGGTTTAATTCTAATAGAGTCCCTACTCTTTCATCCTTATGTAAATCCTTCGTCCTTTGTCCCAGCTTGGTGCAATATATGGACATCCCCAGGTTAATCGCAGTAAACATCCCATCGGGATAAGTAGCTTGCATGTCTGTAAACGACCCCTTCTTTACTCTAGGCTTATGGTCTGGATTCTTTTTCTTCATTATTTCTTTTCCTGCTTCCAACATATATCCATTCAAGTCCAAATTAAAAATTGTCCTCGCCCTGCCATCTCCTATATCAGCCAGCGTGTTTTCTAACGCTAGATGGCCACAACCAAGATCTCCATAGCTCCCCTGCTTGATGTGACCAGCATCTTCAAGGTGCTTCCAAAGACCAGCCGTAAACCTGCCGTTATTTCCACCATAGCCTCTTTCCCAAACACGCACATAAAGCTCCGCAAATTCCTGCCCATGCTGCTCAAAAAATTGCGACAACTTTGCTTCTCCCAAGCCATCAATGTATGAGAAGATTCTATTAAGTTTCTGCGCGTCTGTCATGGTCTTGTTGCGAACAATAGTGCCTAGGTAAACTCTTCCTCTGTTGACAACAATTTCCTTAGAAAAGTCTCCGCGCTTAGCTAAGGCAACATCATCATCGGTAAGCGCGCCTCCATATTTTAGAAGCTGCGTTTCTGCATATTTCTCTTCAGAGTGCCTCCAAATCCCCTCATGCACAGTTCTCAAAACTGTCATTAACGTCACCTTTGCCTCCTTGTTCCCCTCTCTTGCAAAACGCTTTACCAATTGGGCAAAATCGGGTTTGTTCCAGCTCGGATTTAAACAAATGGCACTGGATATATGAGAAAGATCAATTCCAACCCTAATTATGTCTCCCATAGCTACGATTACTGTTTTCGAACCTCTTCTTTTGGAGGCTTCAAATGCAGCTTTTCGCTCCGGTTTTTTTGTGTTTCCATCTATCAAAAACACATCAACGTCTTCACCCAAGTGTTCTTTTAGCTTCTTAACCAAGCTTATTCCTGGCAAAGAAACATGCTCCCGAAGAAGCCCATGTTTAAGCTCGTTTTCAGCAATAACTACAACGTCTTCTTCTGCTAAAACCTTGTCTACTTTCGTACAAAGACTCTCTATAAACGAGGACTTTACACCAGGGGTCGCAACAAAAAGACCTGGGTTTATAGCGCACAAGTATAGCAACTGCAGCTTTCTTCCGTGCTCCAGATCTTCATCCTGCAAAATAGCGTCATAAACAGCTCTTTCCTCTGGCCCTAATTCAACATCAAGTGCTTCAACGTGTTTTTCCCAATCTTCAGGTTCGTCCAAAAGCACAATCATGTCGCTAACTGCATTTCTAAGAGCAAGTGTTCCCTTTTTCCTGATCGCCGCTTTAACGGAGCTGGTCTCTCCATAGGTCTCATTGTCCCAAAGTCTTAGCTGTGCTACAAGGTCATCCGGTCTATTAGGGGTAGAATTTCCTGAAAGCATAGCCATATACCCTTCGTCATAGAGGCCGGGAATACCAGTGGCCATCTCCAGCAATCCTTTTGCATTTCGTCCATCAAGCTTTCGCGCATCTTGGATTTCGTCAACAGTCATAAAGTCAAACTCGCGCTTTTTGACTTCATCGATTATTCGCTGACCATCAACACTACTGCCAAACATGCTGTAAGGGAAAAAGACTATTTCACAATCAAGCGCTTTCTGAAGGGCCACGTTGTCCATCCCAGCTTCTATTACTCCAACCGTAGGCTCATGTCCCTTTTTATAGTATTTTTTAGGCCGCGCCTTTAGCTGGTCAACCAACTCCCCCGGTGGGCAAACAAACAACATCTTCTTAGCACCTACATGCTCCTTGGCCAGAAAGGCCGCTCCTGTTTTACCTTTGTCCATAAAAAACTCCAGGAGCTTTCTGCGGTTACGCGGATTCTCTCGAGTCTCTTCATCCATTCCAACCAAAGCCTCGGGAGCACCACTAATTTCCATCATCGCGATCCTCTGTCTAAGTGACGGGAAAAAGTGCGTCTCTCCAAATTTATCCCTCAGAGAAGTAACCATCCTTGGAGGATTCTTTATTTCAAGAACTTTTTCAAAATAAAGCATCACCTCGCCAAAAAACTGCTTATGTTCGTCTACATCCATGTCCAACTTAGCTTTCAGGATTCTACCAACAGTCGCCTTCACCCTCCTAAGCGCCGCCTTGTGGGCTACAACTGAGCCACTATCGTGCTCCGCTTTCACAAGCTCCCTATAAACATGATTCCTGATTCTAATAAACATCCACCGCCTAATACTCGGCAATTTCAACATAGCCTCTGGAACGTTAGCAGCATCATTCAAGTTAGGCTTTGGGACTTTACATCTTCCCAAATACTCAGACATGATTCCCACTGCTCTAGAGAATTCCGTGCCTTTCACGGCACCTATTGATATTAGAAATTCCGCAACAATTTCCGGCCCCATTTTAAGAGCCAGGTCCCTGTAAGGTTTAACCTTCTCTAGCAATGCTTTTTCCCGAGACATGATTTGCACAATCTCAAATCTGCCTTTTAAGTCAGCAGGCAGCATTTCCCTCAAAAGACTCCATTTTTCAACTCGTGTGTCACGATCGGTGATAAGTTCCCTAACACGATCGTACAACTCAGGTTCTTGCATCCTTATCCATTTCTGGTCAAATCCCTCCCCCTCAGGAACACCACGTCGCACCACCGGGATCAGCCTTGCGACCTGTTTGGCAAGCTCAGTTTCATTACTCACTTGTCGAAGAGCCTCAGCATCTCCCCATAAACCACCCTTTTTATTTGAATAAAACGTTTCTATCAACAATATTAAGACCCTCTCCCTGGTTTCTGCTATTGCCTCGCCCATTTCTTTAGGAATACTCAATTCCTGATCAGCTGCTGTACACAAATCAAAGATCTCTGAAACATCATTGAAATTCACGCCTCTAAACCTCCTGTTAAACTGAAGCACGAGCCTTCCCACGTCAACTCGCAAATCTGGCCTAGCCACGCCGAATTCAGCAGCTTGTTGCGTTATAACTCTTTGTACTTCTCGAGAATCTAACATATTAAGATTTTATTGAGTTATCATATAATTGGTCTAGCCCTTCTAATATTGTTTTTCTTCTGGCTCTAAGGTCTTCAGCTTTTCTAAGCAGATCTTCCAGACCACCAGCTTCTACCGCAGCCTCTTCTATTCTTCGTCTAATCTTAGGCAGTGCGTCTTCCGCTTCTTGCTTAGCCAAGCCCATCGCATCTTTCTCTGCGTCTAAAGACGCCTTTTCCCTTCGCAGTCTAGCAACCTCTTCTTGGTCAACAGCGATCTTCTCTCTACCAGCTTTATTGTATTCCTTACCAATCGCCACGTTTACCGCGCCAATTTCAGCCTCCCTTTCACCAATCTCCTCCTCATAACCATCAATTTCTGATAATTTTGCCCTTAGCTCGGCCTCAATAGCCTCAAGTTGTTCACGCGCCTGTTCCTTTTCACCCAACTGCTGGCGTAAACGTCCGATCTGTCTAGTAAGGTCTTCCAGTCTAAAGCCAATCTTCGAAACAGATGCCCACTTTCTTCTGTCCTTCAAAATAGGCACATCCATAAGTGCCCCAATATCATCATCATCCAAGTTAGATCTAACATACTTGTCGTCAAAAGTCGCGCGCCTACTACACATCTCCAGCTTCTCAACAACAGCAGTTGTAACATATACAGGCATATTTTTAACATTGTCAGGAGTCAACCGCGATTTTAAGTCGGCCAATATTCTTCTATAGGTTCTCGAAGCAGTTCCAGGCAGCGAGTCAACCCATCGCACAACTGCGTCAATACGCTCCTGCAATTCCAAAGTAACCTCCTCCTCTTGCTCATCTTCAGCTTCATCCATACCAATCATGATCTCCACAAATATTTCACGAACCAGCGCCTCAATGCGCCTATCCTTCCTTATTTCAACCCCTCCCCACAAATCTTCATTAATAGCTTTCGTCCACTCTTCAACAAAACCTCCCTCCACCACTTCCTCCATCAACTCTTCCAAAGCAATGCCCGGCCTAATTGGATGAATTTGACACTGAATCCTAAGCAACTCTCTTTCCATTGGCAAAAGCCTGCCCATATAACCATCTTCGGTAAGAGCAGTGTAGACTGTGCGAAAAAGCTCTTTAGCGATAAGCCTCTCCAAGTCACACTCCTGCGGTTCCGGGGGAGAACTATCATTGTGCTTCCCCAAATTTTCCAACAAAATAGTGGGGTCGGGCCGAAGCCCCGCTATTTCTGCTTGAACAGAGTGCTTGTCAAGCCCTGGCAAAGAAGCCGCCAATGGCTCGCTCAAAACTCCAGACAAGAACTCACTGACCCTAGTCTCTATTCTTGCAAAGTTGGGCCCAAAAGCTTCCCTCAAATCTTCAACAGTAGAGCTAGAAGAAAGGCCTCCACCAGCCTCAATAACTGCCCTTATGTGATTCTTTACGTCTTCTAGAAATCTGCGAAGGTTTGTGAATTCTCTTGCCGTCACCGAAATCACCTCTCCCGCTGAAACCCCTTGTGTCTCTTCAAACCCTTGCCTAACAACTCCCACTGCTCGCGTCGCAACCCTGGCAACACAATCCTCAACCAAACATTTCAGAAGCCCCTCGTGAAAAGCCCTCATTCTGAGAAGCTCCTCGTTCCTACGAACAATGTCCTCCAACTCCCATATTTTAAAAGCATCAAGCAAAGCCGTTATATCCCCCGTGTGCCTCAACGCAAGATCTCCATGAAGCTCTCTATTGAGGATTCCCGCAATTTCTTTTCGCATCCGACCATTCAAAGTATGTTTTGGTCCCCTGATGGGGTCCCTCCTTTCAACCCACAATTCATACAAACGTTCTCTTTCCCTCTCATCTAAATCATCCAGCTTAAGACTACTCACCCAGTCTTCACTCATCATTTCTGCAAGCTCAATATCTTCAGAAACTCTCAAAGCCATCTCCGCCTTTTTCGGTAAAAACATTCGATCTATTTGCTCAAAACCATTAAACGTAGTTGCCGGTTCTGCAAGAAGAAACTCAACCTCATCCATAGAACGAAATGCCGCCACAAAGCCCTCGGCAGCCGCTATAGCCATTTTTCTTACTGGCTCACCCCCAAAGCTTACGTCCTCAACTTTATAAACTTTGTTCTTCTTACAGCTTTTCACAACAGACTCAAAACGAGGCAACACGGCAGCCCGGAAAGCTGCAAAGTCTATCCTGGCTCCGGCTGGAACATCCGCCTCAATTTTCGCTATACCGCCAGAAATTGCGTGACCAAACAGAAGAGCCAAATACCTAATCGGAGCGTAGTCTTCTAGGGAAATATTCTCGTCCCCTGGTAAGTGCTCCCCCAAACCCGTTAGATAAGAAAACATCGCCTCGTTAAAGACCACTATGCCTAAATTCTCTCGTACAGTTTGCCAAAAAGTTTTTGCCTCTTCAATCTGCAATCTTTCAAACTCAGAGTCAACACCCGGATCTTGTCGCAAGTCAGCGATACCCTTAATGGCAACAGCTGCTTCATCAGAAACTCTAACAATTTCAGCATTAAGCGCGTCAGCTTCTGCGGTTACAACACCTGATAACCCAGTTAATCTTGAGCAAAGGTCTCTAGTAACACTTCGGACCCACTGACACACCCCCTCTAATTCTTCCACATATCGAATTTCTTTATCATTGCCAGTCTTTCCAAGAACCCCAAGTATAGACTCCTTGGCTTCCTCAAGAAAGGTCGCAACATTGTTAGCTTTTTTCGCACCATTATCTTCCGTACGCAGATAGTCCTGATACTTAAGAACAACACCTGATGCATACAATTCTCCCATGGCACTGTTTAGCCGCTCTTTTATGGTCGCTTTCGGGAGAGTCCGGAGCTTTTCGCTTCTGAGAGAAGTCATAGGGAAAAATCACAAGAGCGCACCCTAACAACACCTCCCCCATCTGTCAAGCCCCCTTGGCAAGAAAACCCTTCAATTTAAACATGGCTTTTCCCCTATGGCTAAGCCGATTCTTTTCTTCGGACGTCAAGGCAGCGTATACCCTGTCACACCCCTCAGGGACGAAACACGAGCTCAGAGGGATCCCTGGTAATATCGGGACCTCCAAGCCATGGCTTATCTTTCCCCGCACTTCCCCCTCAAAGTACTCTTCGTTTTCACCATCAAAGAAGCATGCGCAGCAGACAAATTTAGCCCCTCTTTCTGTTTCCCCCTCCATTCTCTCCAAAAAATAATCGATCCACTCCTGATCACCGGCCTCTTCTCCAGCACCCCACCGCCTTGTCCTTACACCTAGTTCCCCCTCAAGTGCATCCACCAAAAGCCCACTGTCTTCTCCAACCGTCAGAAATCCCGTCTTTTCAGCAAAAAACCGCGCTTTCCCAGCAGCATTCTCCCTAAAAGTTTCTCCATCTTCACTAAATCCATCACAATCAACAACTAGGTCCCCCAAAAAAAGAAGCTCATAAGGCACTCCGCCCAGAGCTTGCTCTATCTCGCGGAATTTTCCTGGATTTTTTGTCGCTATCAGAAGTTTTTTCATATTCCTTTATTCTCCACTGCCCCTCCTTCTTAACAAATTTATAGCGCAATTGAAAGTCTTCCGTAATTACTTCCACCTCAACCACTTCCTGGGCAATTTGCACAACCTCCACTTCCTTGACATCCAACTCCGTACACAACCTATCTGTAACCTCCCTATCCAACTTGCGCCTTTCTCCATCAGAAAAGGTCCCCTTGTAAACAACTTCTTGCGGACATTCTGTTGGATACCCACGCAATAGCCTTGAATCAAAATCTACAAATTTCACAACAAACATTCCCACAACCGAAGCAAAAATCAAGGCAGGAATAAGCATAAGCACGATTTTCCACCTATCTATGAAATCAAAAACACGCTCTTGCCTTTCAACTTTAAGCTGGCTTTTGAGTTGTTCTGCCTCCTCTTCTTCCTTCATTTCTTTGACGGCCTGCACAAAAATCTTGGCCGGATCATCAGAACCCGTTGGAGCCTTCTCCTCCTTCTTTTCGAAAGGCGGTGGCTCAGGAGCCTTGTCCTCCTCAAGTGGCTCTATATCAATGGCTAAATCCTTTCTATCAATCCTGTTTTCAATATCTGCTCTCAAATTGAGCTTAAATGCTTCAGGAATTTCAATCTTCTCAGACTCTCTAATCCTGGCCAAAAAGCCACTTAGCTCTCCAAAATACACACCTTGCCGTTCATCACTTTCTCCAAACAGAAGTAAATGCGCACGCTTTAGAACTTTGTAAATCTTGGGGCCAATCAGCCCATCCTGTATCCCCAAGATCGTCATAACATCACCGTCAGCAACTTCTTCAAAGAATTTCAGCCTAAGAATCTCCCTTTCCTCTAAAGAAAGTTTTGAGAACATCTTTTCCGATCTCACCTGTAAACCCTCTTCCTCATTGCTCGAATCCTGCAAATCCTTTTGAACATCAGAAAAATTTGCCTTCCCCAGCTTTTCCCAAACTCGCGGCTTAGCAAGACTATAAAGCCAAACTCTATAACCAATGTCCGCAGGCGTACTCTGAATTTGTCCAAGAGCATCCAAAAAACTCAACCTGACGATTTCTTCTGTTTTCTGCCCTGTTCCGAGTCTCCTTGCAATATAACGATAAAGATCAGGGAAATAGGCGTCAAAAAGCAAAGAAAACTGCTTTAACTGACCTGCTTTCATTTGATCAACACACTTTCTTTCAACATAAAGGTCCATAATCTTCTTTAAAGGGAAAAGATATGCCACAGAGAGCGCAGCGAGTCAATAGTATGTAACAATTAATAGAATTAGTCGTATCTACAATGGTCTTGACACGTGTGGCAAAGCGCGTATAATAACCAACCAAATAAGCGCCCCTTATGGCAAACACCCCCAACCGCCCACCAGAGACAGACGACCCTTCGGGTTTTCGTTCACCAAACAATGGCACCGTCGCACAGGCCCAGAGTGCCAGCCAGATACGCGCCGACCTTACTAGGGGTGGTGTCTTCACGCGCTACATTACCGGCAAACACGGAGAAGAAGAGGTGCTATTGCCAGAATACCTAGACTTTGCCGTTTCCAAGGGCAAGATAACTCCGGACCAAGCTGAAAGGCTAAAGATTCTCTTCGAAGACGAGCTCGCTAGACAATCGGTAGATCGTGCCGCACTTATAAGAGGGCTAGATCGCCCTCCCGCCAACGAAAAGATCACCATGATTTCGACAGCTGAGGCCCTTTCTAGCGCAATTAGACTTGCCCAGCAAAGAAGAGTTGCACAGGAGGCAACAGGCCGCACTTCAAGAAAAATGGTTAAGAATTGGCAGTGGGGAGACTTTACTTTCATGATTCAAACAAGACACGAACCCGTGTACGTTAGTATTCTAGAGGCAATAGCCTGGCACAGAGCTCTAGGCAACATAGCTGCTACAGAGGCTCAGCAATTAACTAGTTCCTGCAAAGCCGCTATGGCTTCTGTTCCAAAAAGACTAAGAAGAAAGGCGGCCACCGCGCTTCGAGGAGCAAGACAGTGGCACGAAAAGATCAACGAACAAGGTCGTGAAACTGAAATAGCTGAGGCTACCGCAAGATCCAAAACCATTGTCAAAAAACACATCGGCGCACCCGGTCAACTTTTGACAATTCTTGAAAATAGACGCGCTGGCAACCTTAGCACCGACGAAGCTCAAAAAATCATAACCCGCTGGACTCTTGAAGGCGGAGACAAAGGGCTAACAACAGGAACCATGGTAGACGAGCTCAAAAAAGCCCACAAAAAAGGGTTACTTTTTAGCAGTGCCGACTACTTCGCTATTGCTGTCCTCATCTGCATAGACGAACTGCTTGCTTACAACCTGATTGATGGAAACGAAATAGACGACCTCGACCCCCCCGCCGAAGATTTTCTTTTGCACGTTGATTCTCAGGCAGCCTCAGTTGATGACCCTGACGACCTCGACGATTGGACGCCCCAGGCATTTGAGCAAGAACCAGATGGCGGCCTCGACGCAGAAGATCTTGCAAGACAAGAAGCCATTTCCTCAAGTACCCCTCCTGCACCTACAGAACCTGTGGTCGCAACTTCTCCAGCAAAGCCCACTCCAGGACCTGGGGCAGAGGCTGAGCCAACACCCCCTCCGCCCCCTCCAGAGCCAGAGCCGGAACCGGCACCCCCTCCGTCACCAGGGCCTGAGTCGGAACTAGACTCCACCGGGGCTGTCGAGACCGTACTGCTAGACGATGATAGCGTTCCGCCAGAAGCAGTCGAACTAGGTGGAGACGACTTTCATCTGGTCGACGACGATTTTGCCATTCCCCCTCCTCCACCAGCACGCTCTTCCACAAGTGATTCGCCAACCACTTCAACCGAACCTGACAACGACGCGCTCGCAGGCCTGGCCGACTTCTTAGAAAAAACCCTGCTTCCCCAAGACGCTGATCCCGGACAACCATTGCCCCAACTGCTTCCCGCAGAGGGCGCTGAAGACAAGGCCCCAGGGTCCGGCCCTATCGAGCCCCTTCAAGGATTGGCCTCTGAGCTTCAACCAACAGAACTAGCACCTCCAGGAATTCCGACAGACCACAGAACAACAAGGCCCGTTTTTCCAGCTATCCCTGCAGACCCGCCACCGCCCCTTGCAGAGCTGGTAGAATCAGCCCCACCGCCAAAGCCTGAACCAGCACCAATTCCGCCACCTCCAGAGCCACCAGCACCAGAACCAGAACCAGAACCTGAGCCGGAGCCGGAACCCGAGCCCGAACCAATTCCGCCACCACCAGAACCAGAGCCG
>CAZCLD010000005.1:0-12519 GCA_964499425.1 uncultured Candidatus Peribacteria bacterium
TGAAGAGGGTGCGATCGAGGAAGCATGTAAAAAGGTGATTAAGGCTAATCCTGGCCCTGTTGAAGATGTAAAGGGAGGCAAGGACAAGGCAATTGGATTTTTGGTTGGTCAGGTTATGAAGGAGATGAAAGGACAGGCCAATCCGAAAATTGCAAATGATATTTTAAGATGTATAATGGGGTTGTAAAATTATTAATCCACTTCTTATGAAAAAGCTTTTACTAATTATTTCTGTTGCTGTTGTTACATCGGGTCTTACTGCGTTTGCTCTCGGTGGTTTTACGGATAGCGATAGTTTTCCTGATTGGGCTTCGGATTCTATTGAGTCTATTTCTAATATGGGAGTTATACAGGGATATGATGATGGTTCATTTAGGGCTAATGATTCTGTATCAAGAGGAGAATTAGCTGTGATGCTTGCTAGGTTTGAAAAACAGATGCGGTTTATGACAGAGGAAAAAGTTTTTAATCTTTTGATTGCACTTGATGGTTTAGGATATTTGGACACTTCTGATGGATATTATGTAATACTTGCTGAGGCGGGATATAAAAGAATGCCTTCTGCTCCAGATTTCATGGAAGATTTGACAGAGGATGTGGATGTTGATCTGCCTGAAGGATATATATCATATTCAATGCCATATTCTACATATTTGAAATTTGATGGATTTAGGAATTTTGGACAGGATGGATGGGAGGTAGAAGAATGGTATGGTCCTTTTAGTTCTTATATTAATGCTAACCCACGTAATCCAATGTCATTCTTCTATCAAAAGGATAAATTGGATTTAATTGAAGATTAATTCTTAAACTTAATATTATGTTTGCAACTTCTGGTGACATTTTGAATATGAGTCTGGCGATAGGTTTTATCGTGCTGGTCATTTTTCTTTGTATTTTGGTCTTTTATGCAATCCTGATTTTGAGAGATGTGACGAAGGTTGTGGATGATGTAGCTGAGATTGTTGAGAAGGTTCATAAGACTATAGTTCAGCCGCTTCGTGCAATTGACTATGTTATTGAAAGGGCCACTCCTTTTGTAGAGGCAATTATTGAGAAGAAAAAGAAGGCGAAGAAAAAGTAGAATTTATTCTCTGATTCTTTCTGCTGTTATTAGGTCTCCTAATAGAGGGACTTGTGTTCTGGCTGTTATTCTTAATCTAAGTTCTCTGAAGATAGCTTCCAGTTCTGCTATGTCAAGATTGTGATATTCACTGGAGTCTAGTCCAAACCCTTTTGCATACAAATTGATCAGCCATTGCCAAAATACTTTTTCTAAACCTTCTTCTGCTAGGATTCGATTTAGAATAACGATTTTTCCGTTTGGACTTAGGTGTTCTGACGCTTTTCCTAGTGCTGCGATGACTTCTACCAGGGTTAGGTGTTGTAGCATTTTTAAAAATAAGATCAGGTCGTATTCTCCTTCTAGAGTATCTAGTCTTCGCGCATCATCTTGAGTTGTTTTTAGGTGTGGATATTTTCTTCTGCCTTCTTCTAACATGCTCGCTGAAATATCAACTCCTTCGATTGTTGAACCGTGATTTATCTCTCGTGCTAAGGTATCAAGTTTATCTCCTTGTCCGCAGCCGATTTCTATGACTCTTGATTCTGGTTCAAAAATACCTTGTCTTCTGAGTTCTGGTATGGCCCTCCTATCAAAAAGCTCTCTTCCAATAGCAAGTCTGCCTTTATATAGCCTGGAAGTGGCGCGACGTTGGTAAATGTCTGGTCCAGCTTGATGAGCTATGCTTCTCATGCTCAATATTTAATATGTGGGAAGCATACTAGATCAATATGGCTCTAGATAAAAGGCTAAACGACGGTTTCGTAGCTGCGTTTGTAGTATGATAATCCGCTGCCTGTTATTCCATATTGGCTTTTTAGTTTTTCTGGAGATTCGATTTCTATGTTTTTGGATCTGGCGTACTTTATGAGGGAAACTATATATGAAGATTGGTTTCTGAAGGATCCATAATTTAATCCTGCTAGTTTGAAGGCTTCACCTATCGATTTTGCGTATCCTGCAGCGATTAATCCTCCGGCAAGTGCTGTTTTAGCCCTGTGTGTTCCGTATCTACAATGTATGTGTATTGATTTTCCTTCTTTCAAATATCCCGCAATTTTATTAAATAGTTTTACTGCCTTTGAGCTAAAACTTGATGGCATATGTCCTCTGTAGTATTCGAGACCTACCTCTTTGGCTGCTGCTCTTGTTGTTTCGTGCGCTGTCAGACTTACTACTGTTTGAATTCCTCTCTTTTTTAATTCTCTTGTCTGGTTGATGGCTAGCGATAAGTTTCCTTCTACCTCTGATTTTGCGCTTACTGTTACACCCAATCTTCCTGAAGTGGAGATTTGGAGTTTTCCCCTGGATGTTTCTATATCTCTCTGAAAATATTCATACGGTCTTTCTTTGGTGCCTTTTCTTGGATGTTTTTTTACATAGAAATCTGCGGAAACCAACTCTTCTTTAGCTTTAGTTTTTGGAGCAGGCTTGGGTTTGGGTTGTGGTTTTGATATATCCATAGATTCTCCCAATGCTGTTCTTTGTCCTGTGTTTTCTCCCATGGTGACTTTTAGCTTTATTGCTTGAAAAGTAACAGGGCCGAGCATTCCATCTTCAAGTAGATGTAAGCTGTCTGCTAGTTTTTCCTCTATTATTTCTTGTCCAACAAGGTGTTCTTGTAATTTGTTTACAAGTGTAGTTAGTTTTGTGTGATCATGTAGGAAGTCTTCGTTTATTGTTTCGTTGGAATCCAGCACTCCCATCTCTTTTGAGGCTCTGTCTAGATAATCCAAGGGGATGTGTTCTTTTATGAAACGCTGTGAGAATTCAAAGGCTTTCTCTGAATACCTAGGGTTTTCCTCTAGGGCTTCGTCTTGTACTGGTGCTACACTTTGTTGTTGGTCCTCACTTTTTCTTGGGACTTCTTGAACGGCGGGTCTGGTTTTTGGTGTTCTTTGTGGGCGCATACCAGGATGGAAATATGCTATTTCCAGTTGAAAGGGCGCCTTGCCTTTTTTGTCGTATCTCTGCTTTGCTTCTTGAAGTCTTCTTGCGGCTCTTTTGCAATGGCTTTCGGTGTTGGATACTAGTAAAACCCTTATTTTCCCCTTTGCTGTTC
Organism: uncultured Candidatus Peribacteria bacterium; assembly: GCA_964499425.1. Lineage (GTDB taxonomy): Bacteria > Patescibacteriota > Gracilibacteria > UBA1369 > LOWO2-01-FULL-3 > JAQBYK01. The sequence continues at coordinate 3,126 of CAZCLD010000005.1, forward strand.
CCATCCTAGCTATATGGGGAAACATTTTGCTTATGTTGCTATAGGTGCTTCTAGCTTCGTGATCTAATATTGATTCTCTTTTACCTAAGCCCATTTGCCGCCAAATCTCTGCTTGCGCCTGAGCCTCTGTTGTACCTCTCTCGCTAAAGCCTTTTGATGTTCCGCTTGAGGAAAGTACTGCTCCTGGGTGTTTTCGTGCAAATTCTCCGGCTATAACCGCTCTTTCAGAATTTCTACGTTCGTTTCCTGATCCGAGTGAGAATATCAAATCTGGGTTTGAACTGAATTCTACTATTTCTTGTCTGATCTTGGGCGAACTGAGTGTATCTAGTTTGCCGGATGGTTTATCTAATGACATCGTCGTATTATAGCAGAAAATACCCTCTTGGACCAGTTAGGAAGAAGGATATTTTGGTGGAGCTGAGGGGATTCGAACCCCTGACTTCATCCATGCCATGGATGCGCTCTAGCCAGCTGAGCTACAGCCCCCAGTTGCAACAGGACAAAGTCCTGTTTGCAACCATTCTAGGGAGTTTCAACTATATTTCAACCTAAAAAGGCCTCAAGTATTTGTTACAATCTGTGTCTCAAGATCTTCACAGGGAACTTAACCGTCGCTCTATATATCCTTGCAATGCGTTTGGGTTGTTGTAGTAGCCGATAGAGCCATTCTAGCCCGATTTTTTGCATCCATCCTGGTGCCCGTTTTCTCACACCTGCTATGTAGTCGAAAGTGCCACCTATCCCTATTGCAACTGATACTTTTGGCATCTTTTTGAGATTTCTATAGATCCACATCTCTTGGGCAGGGGCACCGTAGGCCACGAAGAGAATTTGTGCCTCTGAATCGTTAATCATCCTTCGTATCCCTTTTTCATCTTTCTCTTTTGGAGATCCTGCGTAAGTACCTACGATATTGAGTTTCTTGTGTTTTTTTTCCAGAATTTCTTTGACTTGCTCTGCTACTCCTTCATCTGCACCGAGTAAGAAGATCTTGGTGTCCTCACAGGTTTTACAAATTTTTTGCATTAGGTCCGCACCAGTGACTCTTTGTGGGAGTTCGCTACGGATGTATCTTGGATAAATAGCAATCATTAGTAAGCTCCAAAACAATTTCAGTATTTTCATGCTTTTGAAAATGGAATTTTCGGTGATTTTGAGATATTTGGATGCCCATAATATGCCTATCCCATCTGGAATATTCAGATCTGAGCGGTTTAAGACTTTTAGAAATTTATTATTCTTCTGAGCTTCTAAGACCATCTCTGGATTGGGAGTTATGATGTGTTTCTGTATATCACCTTGTGCCCATTGAATAGCGGTCTCTGTGGCTTGCTTAAGTGTAATGTAATCGAATCTAACTTTTAGGATTTTTTGCATATGAATGTGAAGTTTCTGTTGATGCGCTCTTTTACTATTTTGAAACCATTATGTGTTAATAATTTTCGCAATTCCTTTTCAGTGAAGGCGTAGTAGTATCTTTTTACCCCTGATTTTCCCCAGGGAATGAATGTATCTCGCCAGTCGTATTTGCCGAAAGATAATATATGTCTTAGGCGTGCTTTCCAAATGTATTTCTTGTATTTGGGCTGGAATAAATTCCAGTTGCTTATTATCAGAGTGCCTTCCTTTTTGAGAATGCGGCACATTTCTTGGGTGACTCTTTTTCGCAGTCCTTTGGATGGGATGTGGTGAAGTGAGGCGATTGCTACAGCTATATCTACGTCACGATCTTCCAAAGGCAGATTAAGCAAATCTCCATGTATAAACTTGGCTTTCTTTGCTCGTGCATGTTCGAGTAGCTTTTTGCTGTTATCGATTCCGATATACTTGATTTTACGATGTCTCTTGATGAAGTCATAGAATCGACCGTTCCCACAGCCAAGATCTGCTATGAAATCGTTGTCTTTGATGTATTTGAGGAATGATTTGAATTCTTTCCAGTCTGATTGGCGTGTTTGGTTGAATTCCTCTGCAATTTTGCCGTAATCCCTTTTGATTTTTTTGAGTAGCTGCTCTGCTGTTTTATCTCGCATGAATTGATTATAGTATGTTAAAATCCGCTTTGCTATGGACTTTTCGAAGATTGATCTTGAGGATCATCAAAAATTAGCTCGTGAGATAATTAAGAGGGCTTCGGTTCGTACTTTTAAGAATCGTGCTGCCTTTGAACGTTTTCGGAATGGGATTATAAAGGAGAATAGGGGAGTGATTTTCCACAACTTGTATTTTATAAAAGCCTACAATGATTTGCTTGAGGAAGGTCGTATCAAAAGCAACAAAGGTTTGCTTAATTTAATACAAAAGAGATCTGTGCGGACGATGAGTGGTGTGGCTCCTGTGACTGTGCTGACGAAGCCTTTTCCGTGTCCTGGACGGTGTGTTTATTGTCCTACGGATGTTCGGATGCCTAAGAGTTACCTCCCGAGTCAGCCCGCGGCTCAGCGTGCCTTTAGGCAGCGCTTTAATCCTTATACCCAGGTGTATGTTCGACTTAAGGCTTTGCACATGACTGGGCATGAGATCTCAAAGGTTGAATTGAGGGTTATTGGAGGTACTTGGAGTAGCTATCCAAAGAGATATCAAACTTGGTTTTTGAAGCAATGTCTAAAAGCGATGAATGAATTTCATTCTCAATTGGGAAAAGGAACTATCAAAACACAGGATGTCACAAGCGAATATGGTGTAGATAGTGTGAATACCATGATTATTAAACCCTTAAGAGCTGGTCTTCGTTGGCCCGATGTTGTTAGGGAAAATGAGACTGCAAGGGTGAGGTGTATCGGTATTAACGTTGAGACCAGGCCAGATTTTATTAGTGAGAAAGAGGTTAAGCGTCTGCGCTATTTGGGTGTTACCAAGGTTGAGATTGGGGTGCAAACTACCGATGATCGGGTGCAGGCTTTGACCAAGAGGGGTCATGATCTGGCTGCCGTTCGGAAAGCGACGGCGCTTTTAAAGGATGCTGGGCTCAAAATCGGTTATCATATGATGCCAAATTTACCTGGTTCATCGGTTGATCTTGATAAGCGTATGGTAGGTGAGCTTTTTGAGGGCCCAGACTATCAGCCGGATTATCTAAAAATCTATCCATGTATGGTTATCCCTGGGACAGTATTGTCTATGGATTTTAAAGAGGGCAAATATAAACCTTATGATGATGAAACTTTGGAGGAAGTTATATATGAGGAGATGAAATCAGTACCCGAGTGGTGCCGGATTGATAGGGTTGCTCGGGATATTCCTGCTCCCGACATTGAGGCTGGCTCAAAAGTCTCTAATGTTAGACAGATTCTTGAGGAACGACTTAGGCGCGAGGGTACTCCATGTAGGGATATTCGTAGTCGTGAGGTACAAAATGTTGAGATTAGTCCTGATGAAGTGGGGCTTGTTGTTAGAGAATATGAGGCTAGTGGGGGAGAAGAGCTTTTTCTTTCTTACGAAGGTGAGGATAAATTGATTGCTCTTTTACGGCTTCGTCTGCCAGGGACAACATTCATTCCTGAATTGAAGAATTGTGCCATTGTACGGGAAGTCCATGTCTATGGGCGGCAACTTGCAATTGGTGAAAAACAAGCTGGCCAGAAACAACACGTCGGGTGGGGGACAAAATTAATGAATCATGCTCAGGATGTTGCCCGTCGAGCTGGCTATAAAAAACTGGCTGTAATAGCTGGTATAGGTACACGTGAGTACTATCTCAAAAAGGGATATATGTTAGAAGGTACCTATATGTTTAAGGTTTTATAGGTACCCTCCAACTTGTAGATCCCATAGTTTTTTGTAGAGACTACTTTCTTTGCTAATGAGGTCAGAATGTTGACCTTTTTCTATTATGCGGCCGTTGGCTAGTACGAATATGCGATCGGCGTCCATGATTGTTGAAAGTCTGTGAGCAATAATGAATGCAGTCTTATATTTTATCAGATTGTTCAGTGCAGCTTGGATTAGCTTCTCTGATTCACTATCTAGACTACTTGTTGCCTCATCGAGAATGAGGATTCTAGCGTTGCTTAGAATCGCTCTGGCAATAGCCACTCTTTGGCGTTGACCTCCTGATAGTTTAATTCCGCGTTCACCAACATATGTGTCGTACCCCTTGGGGAATTTACTGATAAATTCGTGGCAATGAGCCATTTTTGCTGCAGCAATGACTTCCTTGTTCCTGGCATTTTTTCGTCCATACCGGATGTTGTCCTTCAATGTTCGATGGAATAGGATTGGATCCTGGGGGACTAATGCTATAGATCTTCTTAAACTATCCTGTGTGATCTTTGATGTATCCTGGTTGTCTATTAGGATTTGTCCCTTGTTGATGTCAAATAGGCGTAATAGTAATTTGACTATGGTTGATTTCCCTCCTCCCGACGGACCTATTAGTGCAATCTTTTCTCCAGATTTTACCTTAAAGGATAGATTTTTGATTATAGATTCGTCGTTTCCGTAGCCAAAACTTACTCTCTTGAATTCTACTTTACCTCGAATTGCTTTTAGTGGTTTCGCGTCTGGGATGTCTTTTACTTCTGTGTCCGTGTTTAGGATTACCGTCATTTCCTCGCTATCTGCAAGAGCTTCGTATAATTCACGTAAATTTCGACCGAAATTCCATAATTGGTGAAACATTTCAAAAAGGTATGCTTGAATTAGGAAGAAGTCAGCTGTTTTTAGAGATCCTTGCCCCCACAATTTGATTGCAACATATAAAATGACAAATTCGAGTAGTATCATGAATGCTGCTTGGGCAGCTTCAATGTGCGAGCTAAAGTCCCAGGCTTTTTTGGTCTTCTTGTACCAAGTCTTTGTTACTCTTCTGAACCTTGAAACCTCGTGATTGAGGGCTGAGAAGAGTTTTACATTGGTGCTATTTGTAATTGTATCTGCCAAAGCGGCGGTGACTTTGCTGTCTTGCTTAGATCGAGGGATATCATATTTTAGCTTGTAGATTGAAAGCCAGTAATTTACAGCAATAAAGATGATGGTCCATATAGCCATGATTAGGCCCAGTGATGGATGGAGATATGATAAAACGACTAATATTATCAGTAATTTCATACTCATTGGGATCAAATCCCAATATATTTTGTCAGCGACTCTTTCAAATCCGCGTACAATACGATTAATTTTCTTCACCAGGGCACCTGTGAAATTATTGGTGAAGAACCTGAATGAATGCATATGTAAACGCTCAAAGCATTCATTGTTGATATTTGCCATTACTCCTGGTTGAAAGAAGTGGTTGGTATACTGTGCGAACCGCCAGCTTATCCACTCAACTCCTTCTACCAGCATGATCCAGAGTAGGGTAGTAATTAGGGCACCTACTATCACTGATTTCTCTTGATTGCTAATCAGAATGTCAAAGAATTCTCTGAACAGTATTGGCCAAATCATACCTGCAACTGTCCCCAGAGTCAGTGCAAGGGTCATTATCACCAGTAGCAGTTTGAATTGCTTGGCGTGCCTGTAAAAATACTTGAGTGTTTTCCTTGTGTTGTTCTTCATGATAGTTAATTCGAGCTATGTTTATACCACAATTAGCTTATTCCGTAAAGTCTGTGGTGAATGTGAAGGCCGCTGGGGACTTAGCTACGTCTGTTTTAAACGGGTTGTCGCAGTCTTTTGTTACATGTTTATCAGTTGAGATGAGAGTTTTCTAGGGGATGCTGATCTTTATATCGTTGATATTTTGTGGTATGATTGTGTGATTAATCTGAAATTTTATGAATAATTTGCGGGTTCAAAAGAGATTTGAAAGAGATAGGTTTGATCCTGAAATGTTACTGGATAATCCTAGGAGGTTTAGGGATTTATCAAATAAGGTGGGAGAGCCTTTGGTTAGATTTGAAAGCGACGAATCCAGATTTCAGGAGCAGTTTTTAGATCGTTATTTCCGCGTAAATAGAATTGAGGATCCCGATATAATGAGGGCAATTGAGAAAGAAGTACTCGAGGATTTAGTGAGATTACGAGAATTCGAGCTTAATCCAAGATTAAAGGAGGAGAATAGTGTGGAGTATGAAATCTTGAGGCGTAGAATTTTGAGTGTATTCTCAAAACATGATTCTAGGGGAAACTTTTCAGAGGAGATTTATTACAACTATGTCGATTCAGCTCGAGATTTGAGAATTTCGAAGGGGATTATTGCATCTGGTAATGCGGATGAGTGGATTGCAAAAAGAGAGGATCTTGAGGCTCGATTTGAAGATAGGAAAATCTCTTATAGGGAATATCTTAATGAGCGTGATGAAATAAACGATGAAGCGATTGAGGCTTCTTCAGACGAAGAGTTGAAGCAGGCTTGGAGGGAGTACCAGCAGGATTCAGAGGCACAGGAGTATTTGGTCAGTCAATATGAGGAGCATCAACCAGCTAATGATGATGAGAGCGTAGTCAAGGATGAAGAGGCTTTAAATGATGCGTTTACTGATGCAAAAATTGATTCTGGCGATTTTGATCTTGAGGTAAAAGCTGATGGTAGTGCGATTGTTAAAACTGAGAACGATTTCTCTGTAGAGGTTTTTGTTTATCAGGAGCCAAATGGTGGTTTTGTTTATTATTTAAGGGATGAGTATTTAGGTGAACCCTTGAGGGTTATGGCTGAGGATTTACTTGATACTCTTGATGATAGACAGCTTGATTCTTATTTGAGTAGTGAACTTGCGCCTTTGGTGAGGGATCAAGAGTCACTTTCAGATATTCCAGATGAGGATATCGTAATGGTAGCCAGGAGCCTAGTTGGTGATGGTGAGAGTAGGGGATATAAAATAGATGGTGATGATAGGTTAGTTTTAGATAATTTAGTCCAATTGTTGGTGGTTACTGATGAAAAACATCCAGGTTTGGAGAAAAAAGTTGCTTTTCTGAAGAATTTTTTGACGAAGGATCAGCGGAAAGATTCTTTAAGAAGGTTTTTAGTTAACTATAATGAGGAAGTGGATGATAGAGGAGAGATTTCAATATCGGACTTGGAGGGGATATTAGGGTAACACCCTTTGGTTTGCACAATGTATCTTGTGCGAAGTTTGGTGTGGCTTGTCGGATCTGTCCATAATTTTTCCAATATCGCCTAAAAAAACTTTCGATCTAAGCCCCTATTACTAAAAAGTCGATGTACAAGTCGTTAATTGTACTTACTTAATGGTCCATGTTGTATCATTTCGCTGTTTTCAATCCTTGATATGTACTTCTTCCTGATTTTCAATTCTCTCTGCAAGTTCCGGAAAACTTTTTAACAATGGATCCTTTTCTATTAGTCCCTCGGCTGCTTTCCGAGCTCTCTCAATAGTTTTGGAATCTGTCAAGCTTGCCATCTTGAGATCGGGGATTCCGCTTTGTCGTATTCCATAGATTTCTCCTGGTCCCCGTAATTCAAGGTCGATTTCGGCCAATTTAAAGCCGCTGGAGTACTTTTCCATGGATTTCATGCGAGTGGTACCCTCCTGCGAGAGATTGCCTGTGAATAAGAAACAATATGACTTGTGCTCTCCCCTGCCCACGCGTCCTCTGAATTGATGTAGCTGTGAGAGCCCGAACCTCTCTGATCCTTCGATTAACATGATTGTGGCATTTGCTACGTCGATACCAACTTCAACTACAGATGTGGAAACTAGTACCTGGATCTTATTATCCTTGAAGTCTTTCATAACCTGGTCTTTTTCTTCTTGTTTGAGTCTTCCATGGAGTAGGCCAAGTTTTAAATGGGGAAAGATGTGTTCACTTAAAAAAGCATATTCTTTGAGTACCGACTTGACCTCAAGTACATCGGATTCGTCGATGAGGGGGCAGATTACAAATGCTTGTCTCCCCTTTTTTACTTGATCCTCTACCCAACGATAGGCTTCTATTCTTTTGCCCTCTGGAACTACGCGAGTCAGAATTTCTTGTCTTCCTTTTGGCATTTCATCGATTATTGAAAGATCTTGGTCACCGTAGACTGTGATTGCGAGGGTTCGTGGAATGGGTGTAGCTGTCATACTTAAAAGGTGTGGTGATCCGAAGCTTTTGAGCTTATCTCTTTGTTTTACTCCGAAGCGATGTTGTTCATCGATTATTGCGAGTCCCAGATTTTTGAATCCGATCTTGTCTTGGATTAATGCGTGTGTACCGATAACGATGTCAACTGTTCCGGTTTTCATTTGTCTGATTATGTCTTCCTTTTGGTTTTTGCTTGTACTCCCTGATATGAATTGGATGTTTAGGCCTGGGAGGACTTTTATGAATGTTTGATAATGCTGTTTTGCAAGAATCTCTGTTGGGGCCATTATTGTTACTTGGTAGCCGTTTTGAATGGTGTTTAATGCAGCTAGGGCTGCAACGATGGTTTTGCCTGATCCTACGTCTCCCTGGATGAGTCGTGTCATCGGGATGTCTTTTTTCAAGTCATCTAGGATTTCTTTTAGTACTCTTTCTTGAGCTTTGGTTAACTCGAATGGCAAATCTTTAATCATTTTTTTGAGAATCGCTGATTTAATCTCGATTTCTTTGGCTTCTCCCTTTTTTATGTTTTGCCAGTACCACTTTTTTTGAAGAACTTTTAGCTGGAGAAGAAATAATTCATCGAAAGCTAACCTCTCTCGGGCCTTCATCAGGTTTTCATTATCTTCTGGAAAATGTACATTTTTGATTGCGGTTTTATAGTCGATTAATTTGTGCTCATCTAGGATTTCCTGTGGCATGTATTCCTCAAAGAGATCTAGCCATTCATCGACTAGGGGCTTTAGTTTTTCTCGGATCCACTTTGAGGAAAGGCCCTCTGTTTCGTGGTAGGTTGGTACGATTCGCCCTGAGTGAATTGATTCTTCGTACTCTTTGATGATTTCGTGTGAAGGGTTTTGGAGAGAAATTTTACCGAATGAGAATTTTGCTTTTCCGCTTAGGATTATTTCTGATTTTCGAGGAAGCATTCTTACCAAGTGTGGTTGGTTGAACCAGATTACTTGGATTGAGCCTGTATCATCTGTGAATACACCTTTAGTTATCTTTTTCCCGTGTTTGGTTCTTATGTTGAAGAGATTTGTGAGTGTGCCTTTGATGGTGTTGACCTCGTCTGTGCGAATGTCGATGATTTTGTTGAACTGAGTTGTGTCATTGTACGTGCGGGGGAAATACTGCAAAAAATCCCTGACAGTTTTTACTCCGAGGAGCTCAAGTTTGCCTAAGTGTCGGGTAGTTGTTCTTAGGACTTGGGAGAGATTCTTGTTTAGCATTATTTGCCTATGACTTTTAGGAATTTGCGCTTACCTGCTTGTAAAAGTCTTTCTTCTGAAATATCTATTTCTTCTTCGATTGAGGAAACCTTTTCGCTGTCCAGTTTGACTCCCCCACCCTCAACTAGTCTGCGTGCTTCGCTTTTTGATGATGTCAGCCCTGTTTCGGCTAGGAGATCAACTATATT
>CAZCLD010000005.1:12529-44200 GCA_964499425.1 uncultured Candidatus Peribacteria bacterium
CGATTTCATCAGGGAGACCTTTGTTGGCAAAAATCTCAGTGAACTCTTTTTCGGCTTGATCGGCTGACTTTGTGTCGTGGTAGAGGGCGACGATTTCTTTTGCTAGACGAACCTTAAGGTTACGTGGGTTTTCACCTTCTTGGAGTGCTTTTTTGACTTCCTCAATTTCCTCTAGTGAGATGTCAGTTGCTAACTCAAAATAATTTACAATTAAGTCGTCAGGTAGAGACATGGTTTTACCAAACATCTCTTTAGGGCTTTCTGTAACACCAATATAATTGCCAGTGGTTTTACCCATTTTGTTTTTGCCATCTGTCCCAACCAATAGTGGTACTGTGAGAACACTTTGAGGTTTCATGTCGTATGCTTTTTGAATTGTGCGCCCTGCAAGTAGATTGAATGTCTGGTCTGTGCCACCTAATTCTAGATCTGTTTTCATTGCCACAGAATCATAACCTTGCATCAGTGGGTAAAGGAATTCGTGGAGATGGATTTCTTTGTCTTGCTTGATTCTCTCTTGGTACATATCTCTATGTAGCATTTGGTGTACTGTGAAAGTAGAAGCTAGTTTTACCACATCTGCAAAAGTGAGTTTCCCAAGCCAGTCATTATTCCACATTACTTCCACATTTTTGGTGTCTAAGATTTTTCCTGCTTGCTTAAGGTATTTGTTGGCGTTTTTCTCTAATTCTTCCTGGGTTTTAGGTTTGCGAGTGCTGAGTTTGTCCGAGGGATCACCGATTTGTCCTGTGAAATTACCGAATAATAATTGGATGTGATGTCCTGCTTGCTGAAATTCGTGTAATTTTTTGATTACAACCATGTGACCTATGTGGAGATCTGCCCCGGATGGATCGATGCCGAGTTTAACTTTTAATTTCTCTCCTTTTTTGAGTTTCGCTTCGAGTTCTTCTCGAACGATAACGTCTATCACTCCCCTGTTTAATAGTATATCTGGATTCATGGCATTAGGTTACTAGATGTATTTAATATTGGCAATCTCTTGTGTTTTCTCATTTTCTTGAGAAAAAAGGGGCTCTTCTTTGACACAGTTTTAAAACGGCCTATAGTTTATTCTTCTATGCTTGAAGAATACTTACAAAAAATCGGCTTAAGTGAAAGTGAATCAAGAGTATATATCGAACTTTTAAGAATTGGTCCACAACTCGTGAGTACGATTGCGAAAAGAGCTGGATTTAATAGAACAACAACTTATTCTGTTCTGAAATCTTTGGAGAAGAAGGGAATTGCCTCATCTTATTCGAGTAGTGGTGTTAAGTATTTTGTTGCTGGGGATCCAAATTGTCTGGTTGGGTACATAGATCAAAAGTGCAGGAAGTACGACTATTATCGTGCTAGTTTGCTCCCCTTGATTCCCAAATTTCGTGCAATAAGTAATGATTCTTTATTTCAACGTCCTAAAGTGTCGTATTTTGATGGTGTCGAAGGTGTGAAGAACGTTGTTTATGACGCTCTTCAGTCTGATGGAGTTATTTATAGCTATTTTTGCTTGCATCAGTGGTTCAATATTGGTCTTGGTGATTTCCTGTTAAATTATAAGGATTATCGTATTGAGGAAAAAGGGATTCCTATTAAGGCTATTGTGCCTGATAGGAAGGAGATTAGGAGTTTTGTTGAGAAAAACTATGAGCCGAGTGATTCTTTAACGGAAATTATGTATGTCTCTGAGGATGATTCCTTTGGGATGTTTAAGAATGAAATGAATATTTATAATAACAAGGTTTCTATACTTCATTTGGACAAGGGAGATGAATATGGTGTTGTGATTGATAGCAATGAAGTTGCTGATATGCAACGTGGGGTTTTTGAGATGGCTTGGAAGGGACTTAGTAAGTCTGTAGAATAGGGGCATGAGGCTCGATAAATATGTTGCGACAAATTACTCGGAGTTATCTCGTTCCAAGATCCAAAAAATGATTAAAGCTGGTGCAGTTTTGGTTAATAGAAAGCAATCAAAGGCTTCGTATATTTTGAAGGATAAGGATGAGGTTTATGTAAAGGCAATGTCTACTCAATCTTCTTCTCTTAAACCTGAGAAATTTGATCTGAAGGTTTTGTATGAGGATAAATCTTGTTTGGTGATTGATAAACCTGCAGGAATGGTTGTTCACCCGGGTGAGGGTGGTACTCATATGACTGGAACCGTGGCAAATGCAATTTCCAGTTTGGTCAAGGGTGCGGGTTTGCGTCCAGGGATTGTGCATCGATTGGATAAGGATACGTCTGGGGCGCTTGTGGTTGCTAAAAATGATGAATCCTTGGAGTTTTTGAAGAAGCAATTTCGAGATAGAAAGGTAGGAAAAATATATAAGGTCTTGGTTTTTGGAAAATTGATGCATGAGCAGGGAGTCATTGATTCCCCTATTGGTCGTAGTTTCAAGGATCGCAAAAAGATGGGGATAGCTGGAGATGGTAGAAAGGCTATTTCAAAATTTAGTGTGAAACAGGTCTTTGATGGTTTTAGTTTGCTTGAAGTGGAAATCGAAACCGGTCGTACCCATCAGATCAGGGTACACATGGCTGCTATTGGGCACCCAGTCGTTGGTGATCGTGCTTACGGTGATACTAAAGCAAATAGGATCTTTAAAGAGGAATATGGATTGGAAAGTCAGTTTCTACATGCATGGAAGCTGAAATTCGAGTCTCCAGATACAAAAAAATCGGTTAGTGTTCTATCGCAGTTAGCCCCTGATCTAAAAAAAGTGCTTAGTCTTCTTTCTTAGTTGGAGTTTTCTTCTTTTCTTTTGGTTCTTCTTTTTTGGTTGCGGCTTTAGCAGCGCCTACCTTGATATCTGTAATTTCTATAGTTGTAAGTTCTTGTCTGTGGCCTTGAGTTTTTTGATAGCGTTTCTTTGGCTTCATTTTGAATACTACGATTTTTTCTCCTCTTTTGTGAGAGACTATTTTTGCTGATACAGTTGCTCCAGGAACGTTTGGTGAGCCCACTTTTGTGTCTTTATCACTTACCAGAAGAACTTTGTCGATTGAAAGGGTGGAGCCTTCCTTTTTATCGATACGCTCGATGTCCAAGGTTTCACCCTTGGCGACCTTGTATTGTTTTCCTCCTGTTTCAATTATTGCGAACATGTATCGAATTAGGTTGCGAGAGTTAATCTAAGGAATTATAACCTTTAGGTCAAGTTTAATTTGACATCTGTCAGTATTTTGCTACTATTTGTCCTTATTTTACGTATTTACTCATTAGTATGTCGGGAGGCACGAAACCACATCAGTTAAGGTATTATAGAGAAATGTTGGACAAGGTAGATACTGCTAGGGTGGAAGTTGGTGGTAGATCTGAAATTCCTAACTTGTTCGATCAAGCTCTTTCAGCAGGTAGGGTTATTAGAGCGCAAATTATTGCTGCAGCTACTGTTGCACCGGATATGGCTATCGTACGTAGAGGGGAGAGCCTGGAAGGCTCTAGGGCTACTTCGCGTTTTAGAATTCATCAATCTCTGCATGAGTTGCTTCTTGAGGTTGAAGTTGGAAATACTGGAGCGGCAGATGCTGCTGAGGCTAAGGCTAGAGAGCTTGGTGAAATCGACGAAGAATTAATTAGAATTATCAGAACTGCAGCAGACGTTGATTGTGATGTAGGTGTGACGATGGAAAGAGACCATTACGGTGATCATTCTTAACTCAATAACTATGGCTGAAAGTAACACTCAAAGAAGGTATGTAGATCGCGAGTTTCAGGATGGTTCTTTGGCGGGACTACCTATTGGTACGAGCTTGGAATATACGGCTGATGCGGCTGAGCATCCCACAAATCCTGTTTCGGTTTCAAGAAGGGATACTGGTGAGTGGATTTTGGTTACTATGGGAGAGTTTAGAGCTTTGCCTGAGGAAAGGCGCGTTCTTAGAGACTCGACAGTTAATCCTGGGTTAATTTCTGCAGAGAGAAGGGATGAGATGTTTTTAGCACTTCATACTTATCGACAGACTCATCATGTAAAAAGTCCATTTAGAAGTACAGATACAAATAGTGATGCTATAGCATTTGCTATTAGTGCGGGTGTTAATAGATGGATGGAACTTGCATCAGAAGGTAGAAGAATAGGTCTTTTTGACTTACAGGAACTTAGGGAAATTGTTGATGTGGTGCCTAATATTTTAGATAAGGCTGCGTAATTCGGAAATGGCTTCCTTTATACCTTTTGCGATCACTGGATATTCTTTTTCGTTGAAGTCTGAAAGTACAAAGCTGTGAAGGTCTTGTTGTTTTGGGGCTTGTTCTCCTCTACTTTCGATGCCGATGCGGATTCTTTTGAATTCTTGTGTGCCTAGCTCTTGGATTACGGATCTCATGCCGTTGTGTGTTCCTGCTGAACCTTTGTCGCGGACGCGGATGGTCCCGAGTGCTAAGTCGATATCATCGTGTATTACTATCAGATTTTCAGTAGTTTCTTTGTAGAAGTTTAGAATTTTTGAAACTGCTTGCCCGGAGAGGTTCATTAGAGTTGTCGGTTTTACAAGCAGAAGGTTGTCGACTTTTGCCATGACGGCTTTCATCTTTGTTTCTTCTTTCCATTTTACTGTTTTACCTTCTTCTTCTAGATCCTTTGTCAATTGGTCTAGAACCAGGAACCCCACGTTGTGCCTGGTTTTTAGATATTTTTCGCCGATATTTCCGAGTCCTACAATGATTTTCATTTGCGATATGGTATGGATTTTTCTTTGACTTTGATGATGTCTCCGTATGTTGCACCCTTTTGTTCTATAGCTTTTTTGATTCCCATTTTATCTAGATAGTGGTAAATGCGTTCTAATCCTTCTAGGTTTTTTAGGTCTGTCATCACTATTAGCTGTTCTATTCTTTTTCCAGTGATGCGGAAAATTTTGTGCTCCTTTTTGCGTATTATTTTTTCTATATGAAATTTTACCTGATGAAGATGTGGTTTTAAAACTGGAATTTCTTTTTTCTTTGGTTTTGGTTTGATTTCTTTGAGCTTTAGAAGCTGTTTTGATACCTCAAATAGTAGTGGTTGTAGTCCTTCTCTAGTAACTGCTGAGATTGGAAATATATTTGTTGTTTTGGCTGCTTTTTTGATTGTTGTGATTCTTTTCTTGAGTGTTTTCTTATCTAAGAGGTCTATTTTATTGATTACTATGATTTGTTTGAGTTTTGCTAGATCCTCGTCAAAGTCCTTAAGTTCTTTATTGATTGTGCGGTAGTTCTTTACTGGGCTTGCTTGAGATCCGTCGATTAGATGTACAAGAAGTTTTGTGCGAGATATGTGTTTTAAGAATTGATGTCCGAGGCCTTTCCCTTTGCTGGCTCCTTCAATTAGGCCGGGGATGTCTGCTGCTACGAACCCGTCTGTATTTGATCCTCCGAATTTGCTCATATTTACTACACCTAGATTTGGGGACAGGGTTGTAAAATGGTAGGCAGCGATTTTGGGGCGGGCATTTGAAATTACCGAAATTAGTGTTGATTTGCCTGCGGATGGCAATCCAATCAATCCGACGTCAGCCACGAGTTTTAATTCTAGAAAAATCTCTTTTTCCTCACCGGGTTCGCCTTTTTCGGCAAAGCGCGGAGCTTGATGGGTAGAACTGACGAATTTGGCATTGCCAAGTCCCCCCTTTCCTCCTTTTGCAACTGAGAACTTATCTCCGCTTAGACTTAGGTCTGCAAGCATTTCCGATTTGTCATGATTGAAGATGATTGTGCCTTTAGGTACCTGCAATACTAGATCATCAGCTCTTTTACCGTGCATCTTTTTGCCTTTTCCGTGGACGCCTTTATTTGCTTTGTATACTTTCCGATTTGCTAGGTGCCCCAGCGTGTTGAGATTTGAGTTTACCTTGAAGATGATATTACCACCTCTGCCTCCGTCTCCTCCATCTGGTCCTCCCCGGGGTACAAATTTTTCACGGCGAAAGCTAGCGCAGCCATCTCCGCCTTTCCCAGCTATAACCTTGAGTTTTAATTCATCGCAAAACATGCGGCTAGTATGGAGGAATGAGGTGTTATTATCAACGTTTATTGGCGCTAGTCGCGATACTATTTTATTGGTATACTCACGTTCGAGTTTTACTTAAGGTTGCTCGCCCCCGCGTAGCGGGGTCTCGCAACTGGCCCAGGTGGCGGAATTGGTAGACGCGCTGGATTCAAAATCCAGTTCTAGCAATAGAGTGCGGGTTCGATTCCCGCCCTGGGCACCATGTGAATACATTTATGACCGAAATTATCCAAAATCTTCTTTCACTCATCGACACTCTCCACTACTGGGGAGTCTTTATCTTAATGACGATTGAAAGCTCGTTTATTCCTTTTCCTTCTGAATTGATAGTGCCACCTGCGGCTTATTTGGCTGCTCAGGGGAAGATGAATGTATATTTAGTTGTTTTGAGTGGTACTTTGGGGAGTTTGTTGGGTGCGTTAATCAATTATTATCTAGCTATGTGGTTGGGTCGTCCACTTGTTTTCTCCCTAGTCAAAAAGAAGTGGGCAAAATTCTTCTTGTTGAGTGAAAAGAAGGTTGAAAAATCTGAGAAATACTTCTTGAAATATGGGGGTCTATCTACCTTTTTATGTCGTTTAGTCCCTGCTGTAAGACAATTAATCTCTCTTCCAGCTGGTTTTACTAGAATGAAATTAAAACCTTTTATCTTTTTTACCACATTGGGAGCAGGGATTTGGGTGTCTGTTTTGGCTGCTTTGGGTTATGTGTTTGGGGCTCAAGAGGAGCTAATTATGGCATATGCACGACAGCTTGGTATGTTTTTCCTATTATTGCTCTTGTTGGTGTTCTCATTGCTTATATTCTTCAAAAAGCGTCGCGTTTCTTGAGGAATTCCCGAAAATGAGCTATAATGGGATGATTAAAAACTATTCATGAAAGAACGATTATTAGTTTATAGGAGACAAAATATAGGGAATGTTCCTAAAGGTGGTGAGAAGGTAAGTGAAGCTCTTGATACCAAGGGTGATCTTTATGAGGTGGCTGACGAATGTGGTGATGATATTTGTAAGGTCCCACCCAAGGGTGGCAAGAGTAAGGTTGAGGAGGGTAAAGAGGTTGAGGAAAAAGATTCGAATTAGCCTACTGTCTCGATTAAAGAAGTTAATGATGCGGTAAAATCTGGGCATATTGTTATTGTAGGGGCTGTTTGGTGTAAAGCGTGTAAAAATGCTAAGGCAGCTATCTTGAAAAAATTTCCAGATACTCCTCGCCACTATGTGGATTTTGATGAAGACGAGGATGCCGTTACTGAGCATTTTCCTTCTGTTAAGAAAGGTTTGCCTGGTGTATTTGGATGTTCGGGGCCTGGTCAGTATGAGGAGCTAGAATGGAAGGACAAGGCATAGTTTCTTTGTGTTTGTCCCTGGTTTTCCGTCACCGATTTTTTTATTGTCAATTTTTGTGATGGGAACTATTCCTTTTACACTTGAGGTGAGAAATACCTCTGATTTCTCTTTTAGTTTATCAATTTTGATGTTTTTGAATTTTACTTTGAATGGCGATTTCTCAAGTATTATTTCGCGTGTGATACCGGGTAATACCTTGTCTTTGCGGGTACAGAGTGTGTTTCCTTCAAACCAAAATATGTTTGAATAGGCTCCTTCGTATACTTCACCTGATTTGTCGATCAATATTGCTTCGTAGAAGCCTTTCTTTATTGCTCGTTCGTGGCTTAAGAAAGATGGCAAATAGGATATGGATTTGATGTCAGGAAGGGAACGGGTTTGTTCAATTGACAATACGCTTACGCCCTCGTAATCCTTTTCATTAATTTCTAGTGGGGTGGAGACAATTATTGTGTGATCCGTGATGCAGGTGATTTTTATGCGCTGAAGTTTGTGTGGAGATTTTTTTACAACTCTTTTCGTCATTTCCTGTATTTGCTTTTTCGAGTATTTTAATTTTAGATCGATTTTTTTTGCTGATCTAAATAGGCGGTTTAGATGTCTATCAATTGTTGGGAGCCCTTTATTCTCGTAAGTTCTGACTGTTTCAAAAATCCCATATCCACGTCCAATATCTGACAAAATTGATATCTTTGCGTCCTTTTTGGGAACAAATTTATTGTTAATGAGGATTACTTCCATATTTATAATATATCCATAAATGATTTTGCTTTGTCCAGTGTTTCTTGGTACTCGGATTTCTCTTTAGAATCTAATACTATTCCCCCACCTACTTGGAGATAGAGGTTTTTCTTTTTTTTGATGACTGTGCGGATTGCAATGTTGAAATCTAGGTCTTGGTTTGGTTTGATGTAGCCGATCACTCCTGTGTATATGCCTCGTGTTTTTGGCTCTAGCTCATCGATGATCTCTATGGCGCGTTTTTTTGGACATCCCGTGATTGAGCCACCTGGGAGCATTGATATGAGGGTGTCGAGGGGTTCTTGGGCTATTTGCCCGGTAATTTTGCTATATGTGTGCCAGACCGTTGGGCACTTTTGGATCAGTCTGTGTCCTTGGACTTTTACTGATCCGACTTTGCAAACTTTTCCGAGATCATTTCTTAGGAGATCGGTAATCATGTTGAGTTCTGCTGCTTCCTTTTTGCTTTCTATAAGGTCTTTTTTTAGTAGTAGGTCCTCCCGTGGTGTCTTTCCCCTTGGTCGCGTACCTTTAACTGGGCAGGTTTCTATTTTGTTGCCTTCGATTTTGATGAAGCGTTCTGGAGAAGCGCTTAGAACCTCAAAGTTTTCTCCTTCTATGTAGGCCAGAAAATTGACCGGGTTTGAATGGATGATTCTTGAGAATAGCTCTCTGGCTGGTAAATCTGTTTTTGCTTCAAGGCGATGTGTGAGGTTGACTTGGTAGATGTCGCCTTCTTTCAGGTAGTGTTGGATATTTTTGTAAGCCTTCTGATACCGGGCTTTTGTGATTGATGGTTTGAAGTTTCCTTCCTTGTTTGATTGATGTTCCTTTGGTGTGCTTGTTGAGTTGAACTCATTCCACTTTTCGAAGGCCAGGAAGTAAATTTCGGGCAGCTTCAAATCATTTTTGGCTGTTCTTTTTACTTTGTGGAGTTTGTAGGCTAGATCGTATGAAAAGTATCCTATCAGGAGGCAGTTCTTGTGCTTTTTACCAAATTTCTTGAATTCATTTACTGAGGATCCACTGTATTTTGCTTTTGGATTGAACGCTAAGATGCTTTTGCCTCCTTTACCCGAATGTAGGAAGCATGTGTGTTGTGCTTGCTTATTAAGATCTTTAAACGCCTTAATTGGATTATTTGATCTACTTTTGGCTTTCATATAGGAAATTATGCATTAATTTACTTCCCTCTTTTGTGAGAAATGACTCGGGGTGAAACTGGACTCCAAAAACTGGATATTTGTTGTGATGAATTGCCATTATTTCATTGTTCTTGTCCCAGGCGGTCAAGGTGAAGTCTTTTGGGACTTTATTTGTGCTTAAAGAGTGATATCGAGCAGCGTTGAAGGGGTTTTGTAGACCATGAAAGAGGCGATCCTCTAAGTGGTATATTTCGGAGGTTTTACCGAGAAGAATTTTCTTTGCGTGTACAATTCTTGAACCAAAAAGTTGTCCAATGCATTGATGCCCTAAACACACTCCTAGAATCGGAATTTGCGTATAAAACTTTTGTACAACCTCGGTTGATATGCCCGCGTCTTTTGGTCTCCCGGGTCCCGGTGAAATGATGATTTTGGAAGGTTTGAGCCTTCTAATTTGTGAAATACTTATTTTGTCATTTTTGAAAACCTCTGTTCTTTTTCCAAGTGTCTCTACCTGCTGGTAGAGGTTATAGGTAAAAGAGTCATAGTTATCAATGATAAGTATCACTTATGTTAATCTTAGGAATTCATTGCGGGTTTTGCCGTTACTCTTGAAAAGTCCCCTGTATGAAGATGTTGTCATTATTGTGTTTTGTTTTTCCACTCCCCTAGCCATCATACATAGGTGTTTGGCTTTTATTATTACACCAACCCCTTTGGGATTTAGTAAACTTGAAAGGGTATCTGCTATCTGCATTGTTAGTCGTTCTTGATTCTGTAGGCGACGGGAGAATATCTCTACAATACGAGGTAATTTTGAGATTCCGATGATCTTTTTATCTGGAATGTAGCCAATTGATATTTTACCGAAGAAGGGTTGTATGTGGTGTTCGCAGTTGGAGTAGAAGTCGATATCTTTGCAAATAATCATTTCATCGTAATTTTCTCCATCGAAAGTGGTTAGAATTTTTGAGGGATCTTCTCCATATCCTCCATAGATTTTTTCAAAGCTTTTTGCAATTCGTCCTGGTGTTTGTTTCAGTCCTTCACGATTTGCATCTTCTCCTATTTCAGAGATCAGTTCTCTTATTAGTTTTTCAATTTTTTCTGAGTTCATCTTTGAGTTTTTTAATGCTTTTATTGAGTTTAGGGTGGACTGTATCTGGTGAGATCTCTGAGAGTGGAGTTAGAACGAAGTTTCTCTTATGCATTCTTGGATGTGGTATTTTAAGATTTGGTTGCTCTATTATTTGGTCGTTGTAAAGGAGAATATCTAGATCTATTGTGCGGGGTCCGTCTTTGATTTCACGTTTTCTTCCAAGTTTATGCTCTATTTCCTGAAGTTGTACTATGAGTTCGATTGGTGTGAGCTCCGTTTCTATTTTGGTTACCATGTTGAGGAATTTGCCTTGGTCTTTATATCCTACTGGATCTGTCTCGTGAATACCGGATCGTTGTTTGATATTGGCGAATTGTTTGATTTCTTTTAGTGCGCTTTTTAAATATTCCTCTCTTTTGCCGACGTTGGATCCTAATGAGATATATGTTTTATTCATGGTGACAAATATGGCTTCGCTACGCTTCGCCATTATAAGTGCAGAAATAGTCATCTGTTTCGTAAACTGTGATTTCCTTGAGAGGCAGATCATCTTTGATTTTGTCCCAGATCCAGATTGCTAGGTTTTCTGCGGATGGGTTGTCGATAGTGTCGTTGAGGTGTGTGTGATCAAGCTTGTCGATTACCTTCGAGTTAACCTTTTCTTTTATTACTTTAAAATCCAGTACCATTCCGTCTTCTTTGACTGGTCCCTCAATGTTAATCAGTATTTTGTAGTTATGTCCGTGGAGGTTCTCGCATTTACCGTGGTATTTGGTGAGGAAATGTGAGGCAGCAAAATGAAATGCTACAGTTAATTCCATGTTAGGCATGATCTTGTTTCCTTAATATTATGGGTCCTGATTATACTTGCTCCGTTTAGATAAGCAATAGTGGATAGGGCTGCGCTTTTTTCATCTCTTTTTGTAAGTTCTCCTCCCAGGAAGGATTTGCGAGAGATTCCTATGAGAATTTTGTGCTTGAGTGATTTGAGCTCATTTAATCGTGCAATTATTTCAAAGCTGTATTTTGGTATTGAGCTTATGAATTGGCCCATCCCTGGATCTATTATAATGTTTTTGATGTTGTGTTCGTGGGCAAAGTTGATTTGTTTTCTGAGGAAGGCCTTAATTGTTTTGATGACATCTTTGTAGTGGACTTCTTTAAGGGTTGTGCGAGCTGTTTTATCTTTAGAGTACATGAGAATGATCGGGCATTTGTAGTGAGCGATGACCTTTGCGAGTGAGGGATCCCCTCTTAGTGCTGTTACATCGTTAATCATATCTGCACCTTCTTCTAATGCTTTTTTTGCGACCTGGGACTTGTATGTGTCGATTGAGATAGGGAGTTTTGTGTGTTTGCGTATTTCTCTCAACAATGGAATAACGCGATTGAGTTCTTTCTCTAGAGATACGTCTTTGCTGCCAGGTCCTGTTGATTCTCCTCCGATATCGATAATATCTGCTCCCTCTTTTTCGAGCTTGCTGACTTTACGCAGAGCTTTTTCGATTGTGTTGAACTCTCCTCCATCGCTGAAAGAGTCGGGAGTGAGGTTTAAGATGCCCATTATGGTGGGCCCAGTTTCTTTTATAAATTCCATGACTGGAAGTTTAGCAGCTAGCCATAGAGTCTTCCAAGGGATAAGTAGAGGGTATCCATTCCCCGTAACTTCCATCTTCTTTCATTTCTTTGATGATTCTTTCTTTTTCCTGGAAATACTCTTCTCTTTTGCATGGTTTGTTGAATATGTGGAATTCTTTGTGCTTTAAGCTGCAGCAAAATAGGCAGTGTTCACATTGATGACATTGTTCGCAATACTCGAGGTCCGAACTTTCCCAGCAGTTGTAGCAAAAATTTGAATTATGCAGATGATATGTGGAAACGCAGTCAAAATTCCATTTTGCAAATTCGCCAATCATGACGTCTATGCAGTCCTCACATTTAAATAATTCTCTACTAAATGCACAATCTTGGGATTCTTTTGTTTCAAAACAGTAATGGCAATTCTTGTTGTTGAATATATGATTGCCAGAGGATTGTTGATTGTTTTCGCCGATTTCTGATATGTGTGGAGTTATTAATTTGGTGTTGTTGAAATATTTTTCTATATCTTCTGGGCTCATTTTTTTGAGACTTTCTACTTTTTGTTTGTACTCGGATTCTGAATATTTTTTGTTAAAAATATAGAACTTCTTTTGACGGAGATTTACACAGCCGAAGCAGTCTTGGCAACCCTTGCAATTTAGACAATATCTGCAATCTACACAGTTTTCACAATCCTGAAGGAAGTCGCAATTGTAACAACCTTTGCAATCTATACACTCGTAGCAAAGCTGACATTTTTCTACAAAATCACAGTCTATGCAGTAGTCGCAGTAAAAAATACTGCGTCCGTTGATGCATTTTTCAGAGCGGTACGTGCTAACTGTGAGATAGCAATTCTTGCATTGGTCTGCATAATTGCAAAAATCACAATTTTCATTACTTATAAGGCCCACAGCCAGACGAGGTTGGGAATCCCTTAATATTTGAAACTCTTTTAGATAGTCCATGGTCTTAGGTTAGTGATTCCCAAAAACAGGGTGGGCAGAACACTTGATATTTGCAGTTAGGACGATAGCTACTAAGTATTTTTTTGTGGCATCTGTCGCAGCCTCTTTTGTATAAGTTGCGCTCGTTGCGAAGGGTAAGCCGTCGATTCTGTCGACAGTCAGGACAATTTTTCGGGAAAGCTAGTTCTTTTCTTTTATAGAATGTTTGTTCTATTGGGAGGATAAGGAATTCTTTATCGCACTCTTGGCATACTGATTTCTGGCTTTTTTGAGACATTATTTGAAGTGTTAAATTCGTTTAAATACTAGCTTTGTAGTCGCGCTAGTCAAAAAACTGCAATAAAAAGCTCTTTAAAAGTGTTTTTAAATTTCTAGATTCCGAGAAAATTCGTGGCTCTCAGCAATTTCACTGAAATAGTCGTAGATATCTTGATGGAGTTTTGTTAGAAGTTGGCTTCTTATAGTTGCACCGCTGAGCAGCCCATTTTCATTTTTTACCCAGATCGAGGTGGTTTCAGTTTCAGGAAGTGTCAGTATAAAATAATTTGCTAGTTTATCGTTATATATGAATTTTGTTTCCCTGAATTCTTTGTAGTCATTTTTTGCTATTACATTCAAACTATAGTCCCCTGGATTAGCCAGAATTGGGTATGCTTTGCCTCCACGTTTTATTCTTCTAGTCACAAATTGTCTGTCAGGTGATTTGCCCATTATTGATAATGCCATTTCAAAATTTCCTAATGCGAAAACTTTTTCCCACCGCATATAGGTTAGATCCACAAATTTTTCCCCAATTTCTTCTTCACTGTATGTTTCAAGATTATCCTCAATTTGGGGAATGCTAAGAAATCCAAGAAAGGGTTTGATTTCTTTTAGATTGTCAGCGCTTCTATGGAATTTGCGCCCCTGGCTGTTTAATTTCTCAATAAAAGAACTAAGTGCTGTAGTTTTAATCTTTTTTTGCTTTCGAGAGTTGTCTGCTTCGAGAAGTCCCCTTTCTTCAAGTAAATTATATATGTTGTACGCGCGATCCTTGGGGATTTTGGATCGCTTAGCTATATCGTAAATGCTGCTATTGGGTTTTTTGAGTACGTTGATATAGAAAGCGATTTCTTCTTCCGTCAGGTCGCAACTGGCGAGCGTCTGTTTTAATTTGCGAATAACGTCCATTCTAAGCTGATTCTAGGACTTTTGTTGTATTATGTCAATTCTTCACTATAATGCTAGAGCTATGAAGCAGTTCATTATTGTACATTACGGTGAGATTGGCTTAAAGAAGAAGAATACTGATTACTTCTTAAAGAAGCTTCGAAGGCGTTTGAAGATAGTTTTGGAGAAAAAATTCAGGCGGACTTTTAGCATAAAACATATTTTGAGGAGATTTATAATTGATTTGCCGGATAAGTTTGATGAAGACAAATACTCAGGGATTCTCAAAAAGGTTTTTGGTGTAAAGAATTTTAAGTTTGTTTGGGTTGGATCAACTGATCTGAGGAAACTTGGTGATCAGATTTGGAAAAAGTTGCCGAAGGAAAAATTTGATAGTTTTCGCGTTAGGGTTAAACGTTCTATGGATTTGCCGTTTAAATCTGTCGAGGCGGAGCGGGATTTAGGAGAAATATTCCTTGATAAAGGTATTAATCTACCAGTGAAGATGAAGGGGGCGGATCTTGAAGTGGATATCGAGTTTTTCAATGATAAAGCATATTTTTCTTTCAAAAAGTATCTGGGAGCTGGGGGGCTTTCTCCTAATAGTCAGGGAAAGCTTGTTGCCCTGATTTCTGCTGGTATAGACTCCCCTGTTGCGTCATATATGATGATGAAAAGAGGTGCGAGGGTGGTTTTTGCTCATTTTCATGGTTATCCCTACACTGATAAGGATGAGATGGAGCAGGTCCAGGATTTGGTGAAGGTTTTGAGTGAGTATCAGTTTGATACAAAATTGTATTTGATTCCTTTTGGTAAAATACAGAAGGCTATTGCAGAGAATCTTGAAATCCCTGGGAAGGTGCGGACGATTCTTTATCGTAGAGCTATGATTAGAATTGCTGAGTTGATTTCCAAAAAAGAAAAGGCCAAGGGGCTTGTGACTGGTGATAGTTATGGTCAAGTGGCTTCACAGACACCTGAAAACATCTTTGCAATACATGAAGTATCCAATATTCCTCTATTTCAGCCTCTGATTGGTTTTGATAAGGAGGATGTCATTTGTTATGCGAGGGAAATTGGAACGTACGAGATTTCGAAGCTCCCATGCAAAGATAGTTGTACTATGTTTATGCCTAGGATTCCTGAGCTTAAGGCTAGTGTTTATGATCTTAGGGAATATGAAAAGAACCTTCCTATCGATGAATGGATTGGGAAGGCTCTTAGTGATTCTAAAGTTTTAGAGATTCATTAAACGGTAGATTGTTTCTGCAACTTCTTTTCTACTGATTTCTCCTTCTGTTTGATATGCATAGGAGTTGTCGAATTTGTGTATAACGTGGTGTCTGTCCAACAAATCCTTTGCGACTGAATATTTTAGGAAGGAATAATACCACTGATCAGAATAGGAATCAGTTGGCATGTGGGCACTGTCGCTTTCACTTACGTTTAATAGTGGAAGTTCTCCTGAGTAGAAGGCATTGAGTATTATTTTGAGTGCTTCTGGCCGATTGGTTGTGCCATCTGGTTTGAAATCGCCGTTTGGGTATCCTTCGACCCATCCTTTTTCTTGTGCGTAACAGACGTGTGGAGCAAACCATTCCTCTTTTACGTCTGGAAAACAGTTGTATCCAACATTTTCTTGTGACAAAGGATCACCAATCATCATTTCTACTACTAATTTTGTAAGTTCAGCTCTATTTATTGAAACATCTGGTTGAAATGTGCCATCGGGATGGCCATCAATAATATTGCTTTTGTATAGCATCTCTATTGCCTCACTATTTGGATGGTTGGTAAGTACATCTGGGAAGGTACCTACGACTCCAAGCGTTACCTCTGGGATTGCTACATTGTGAGCAAGCGATAGACATCCTCCCCCTATGCCAAGAAGTGTGCTCATAGTTATTACTGCTTTGACTGGATTTGCTTTGGTTGAGTTCTTGAGAGTTGTGAATTGGTCTGATTCAATTTTAAACCTATATGTACCAACTGATTCGTTGTCGTAGCATCCCAGGTTAAACTTGTAATTGCCGTCTGCAGCAACTCCATTCAACGTGTTCCCTGCTTCAATTGTCTTTTTGATGTACTCCTTGAATTCGGGAAAACCAAGGTATTTCGTTATGACAAGGTAACCTTCTTTGTATGTGTTCCCAAATAATTCAGATTCTTGCTTGATGTAATAACCTTCCACCTCATGGTCCCCATATGGGAATGTGTTGTCATACTCGAAAGTCCATTGATCAGCTAGTGAAAGACAATCTGTCCCGTACATCCAATTAGCTAGTGCAAACTCTATATCGAATGAGGTTATAACACTCTCACTTGATGTCATTAGCAGAGTATACTCTGTTTCTCCTTTTGATAGAGTTTGTTGTGGTGAGGAAATTTTTTCTGCGCCAGCAAAATTTTCGTAACAGCCAATTTGGATCTGAAATTGATCATTTTCTTTCTTGACGTGTTGATTGCCATTGTCGTACAGGTCTTGAAGGATTGGTGTTAGGCTCTCGTGTTCATATTGAGTAATGTTGAAGAATATCTTTTGTTGAAGATATTGCTTTTCGTCCTTTACCAGGTCTTCCACAATATCTCCAAGTTTTATATATCCATATATTTTTGTGTTTCCTTCTAGGACCATCTCGGCGTTTTGATCGTATTTGAACGGGTTTTCCTCGGTGACAGCAAAACCATGTGCAGTGATTGGTGCTAGTAGAAATAGAATGGCTAGTGATGAAAGTAGTTTCTTCATGTTTTTTGGTTAAATTATTTGAATTATATCATTTTTTGAATTTTTTTGAGCGGAGATTTTTGTTGTAGCTTATAGCAAACCGATGGGCTTCATCGCGTGCTCTTTGTAGAAGCTTTAGTGCTTCATTTGTTTTGGGAAGTGTAATGGGATTTTTGCTGTTTGGTCTATGAATCTCTTCGAGTTTTTTTGCTAAAGCAATGTATGGAATTTGTAAATTCAATTCTTCGAAAACTTTGGTTGCTGCTGATAGTTGTCCTTTCCCGCCGTCGATAATTACGAGGTTTGGGATTTTACTGAAAGACTCATCTTGTTTGTGCTTGTTTTTGTCGTAGACGATTGGTATAACCTTTCCTCTCTCTTTTTTGCAATGCCTGTGTCTTTTTCCTAGTTCTTTAGGTATTTTTCTGATTTCCTCAAACCCGAATAGAAAATAGTAGTCTTTTAGCTCTTCTTTGCAGAATCCGTAAATTCTCTTGGATTTTGTTTTTTTGATTGCTTCCTTAACCAGTTTGTATCCAATTTTGTGTCCCCTTTCGCTTTTTGAGACATATAAATTGCTTAGTTCAGTCACATTCTTTGAGAATTCTTTGATTGCTGTGAAGCCTACTATCTTTTTCCCCTTCTCAAGAATGAAAAAGCTGCGGTCTGTCTTATCTAGCTTGATCTTGTTGTTAGATTCGATGAATACTTTGTCTTTCTTTCGAGCTTTTTTAAATTTGTATTCTTCGTGTTTGATGTCTTGAGCTATTTTCAGGAAGCGCCGTTTTAGGACTTCCTCCATTGATTTGTAGTCGTCTGGTTTTCCTTGGACGGTTCTTAGTTTGAATTTGCGATATAGCTTGTTTTTGGGGACACCCTTTTCGAAAACGATCATGGATCCTACTGTGTCGGTGCCGCTCAGGTGTGAGATGTCGTAGCATTCAATTCTTTTGAGGGGATCCGTGACTTTTAGTAGTTTTTGTAGATCTTCTGCGGCTTTCTTGGTTAGCTCGCTTTCCTCTTGCCAGCTTGCTTTATTACGATCGGCAAATATGCGCGCGTTATTTAGGCTCATTTCCAATAATTTATTTTTGTCGCCTCTCTTTGGGATGATGATTTTGGCTTTCTTTTGTCGTTGTTTACTTATAAGGGTCTGAGTTTCTGCTTTGTTTTCTAATTCGTGAGGAATGAGAATCTCCTTTGGTATGTCAGTTGCGATTTGGTAGTACTGATTTAGAAATGCTTGGAGAGCTTCTTTTGACTCTGATTCTTCAATTTCTTGAGCATTTAGGATGAAGTTTTCTTGTCCGGTGAGTTTGCCATCACGGATTTGAAATAGATTAAAGAATGCTCTGTTATGGGTGATGCAATAGTTAATTATATCTTTGTCCTCCTGGTTTGGATCTGAAACTTTTTGTTTCTTCAAAATGTCCTCTACTTTTTTGATTTTGTCTCGCAGCCGAGCTGCTTTTTCGAATTTTTGTTCTTTGGCTAGTTTTTTCATTTGTGCATATAGATCTTTAAGTATATTTCCTACTTTTCCTTCTAAGAAATTCTCTGCGTTTTTGACGATCTCTTGGTATTGCTTGGTGTCACATTTTCCAATGCATGGTGCAATGCATCTCTTGATGTAGAAGTCGATACATGGGTATTTGATGACTTTCTTGCTCACTTTTACTTTATGATCTGATCCAGGTGGATTCTCCTGCATCATCTCTATGTCTAATCCACAGTGACGGAATGGGAAAAGCTTTTTAATTACATTAAAAGTTGCTTTGACTTTGTGTGCAGCGGTCTTTGGTCCTATATATTTTGCGCCATCTTTTTCTATTTTTCTTACGATTTGGATTCTTGGAAAGTCTTCATTTGTGATCTTGATGTAGACGTAGTTTTTGTCATCTTTCATCAAAATGTTGTATTTGGGTTGGAGCTGTTTTATTAGGTTGGTTTCTAGGATTATTGCCTCTAGTTCGTTGTCTGTTGCTGTTGCCTTGATATCGCAGATATTTTCAACTAGTTTTTGAGTGCGGTTGGAGTGGGCATATCCTTTTTTGAAATACTGTTTTACCCTTTTCTGAATATCTTTGGCTTTTCCTATGTAGAGTACTTTTCCTTCTTTATCGATCATTTTATAAATGCCGGGTGATCGAGGAAGAAGTTTTAGAGTTTTTTGTATGCCTTTTATTTCGCTCATGGGCGCATTATACTCTAAATATGACTGACTTAGAAAAGAAGTTATGGAAGCGGGCAAACCGGTATGTTCGAATTCTCAGATTCATCCCTTTTATCAGGATGGTAGCGGTTTGCAATAATTTGGCTTTTTCTAAGATTGATGGGGAGAGCGATATTGATCTTTTTATTGTTGCGAGATCGGGGAGGCTCTTTACTGCGAGGATTCTTGTTACCCTTTTGTTCCAGATCTTGGGTGTAAGACGGCATGGGCAAAAGGTTGCGAGACGATTTTGTTTGAGTTTCTTTGTGGATGATAGTGTTCTTAATTTGTCTGGTATTGCAATTGAACGTGACATTTATCTCGCTTTTTGGATTGCGAGTATGAAGCCTATTATAGACGATGGTGTATCTGGTGAGTTTCTGGCTGCAAATTCCTGGGTGAAGCGATATTTTGAGGATGTAGTTGTTCTTGATAGAAGTCGTGTGATTAGAGGTGGTGGAGTTTTGAGAAGTGTTTTTCGGTGGATTTTAGCTGGGCGGTTTGGTGACTTGATTGAAAAGTGGATGCGAAATTGGCAGATGAAGAGGGCTCGAGCAAAGGTCAAGAGGGCCGGTGAAAATGCTAGTTTGATTGTGGAGGAGAATATCTTGAAATTTCATAATGTCGATCGGAGGCGTGAGTACCGAAATCAGTGGTTTAGAACTTATGGTGAGGATGCAAAATTACGAAAAGAAGCATTTTTGAGGTTAAATGTTGAAATGTAGGCTTTTGTACATAGTTGTTCTTCGCTGGCGAAAGCCACCCCTTTTCTTGCCTTGTTTAGGCTGATCTATGCTTTGCTTCTCAAGTTTAGGTTTATCGCTGTCCCGTTAAACCCATACTCCTTGCGGATCTCGTTTTCGAGATAACGGGGATAGGAGAAATGGAGATCTGATGCATTTTTGAAGAACATGACGAACTTGGGTGGAGCCGTGTCGACTTGGCTGGCGTACATGAATTTTGGTTTTCTGATTTTACGGCTTGCAGGGAGGTGTTTTTGGGTAATTTTTTGAATGAATGAATTTAACTCAGCGGTTGAAATTCTCTTTTCTCTTTCCTTTATTATTTCGTCTGCCTGTACAAGGATTTCATAGGTGTTTCTTTTGTTTTTTGCTGATACAAATACGATTGGGGCCCATGGTACGAATGAAAATCGTCGTCTTAACCTTGATATGATGCGGTTTCTTACTGTTTCTCCTTTCTCCAGAAGATCGATTTTGTTTATAACGATCATTAATCCTTTCTCTTCTGCTAGAGCAAATTCTGCAATATGGCAATCCTGACTTGTAATCCCCTGCTCGCCGTCGATTAATAGCACCACTATATCGGATCTTTCTATTGCTTTTAGGGCACGGAGGGCGCTGAATTTTTCGATGCCCACTTTTGTTTTGCCTGGTCTCTTTAGGCCGGCTGTATCGATGAGGTTGTATTTTGTACCTTCGTACTCAATTTCTGTGTCGGTAGCGTCCCGTGTTGTCCCAGGGATATCTGATACTATAACTTTTTCAGATCCGAGAAGTGCGTTTACGAGTGATGATTTGCCGGCGTTGGGCTTTCCTAGGATGCAGATGTTTGTGAGATCTGAGGGAGCTTTTTTTTTTGAGCTTGAAAATTTGAGACCTTTCAGGTCTTTGTGGATGCGTTCTTTTAATTCATCTATTCCGTGTTTGTGTATTGCTGATATTTTGATTGCATCGCCGAATCCGAGCTCATATAGGTTGAAGGCGTTTTCTTCCAAACTTTCATTGTCGGCTTTGTTTGCGATGAAAATAACTGGTTTCTTGGATTTTCTTAGGATCTCGGCGGCAGTGAAATCGTCAACTGTGAGTTCCTGGCTTATGTCTACTATAAATAGGGTGAGATCTGCGTCTTGTATAGCGATGTTTGCTTGGGATTGTATGTCTGCTTCTATGTTTTCCTGTTTTCCATATTCAAGTCCGCCGGTGTCTACAAGTAGAGTTTCTATGCCATTGCACTCGAATTTTTGTGAAATACGGTCGCGCGTTGTGCCTGCTTCGTGAGCAACTACAGCATGACGTTTACCGATTAACCGGTTAAAGAGGGTTGATTTTCCGACATTTGGGCGACCTATTATGGCCACCGTCGGCGACGGGTCCATTTTCTAAGAGTGTTAAAGTGTTAGCTAGTATAGCCCGGGGCTTTAAAAAATCAAGGTATTATGGTATAATACAGGGAAATAATTGGATAAATATGCGCAAATTTTTGGCCATAATTGCAGTAGTGTTTATGTTTGGTGCTCAGTCGAGTGTTGTTTTTGCGGTGGACGGGACGATTTTGCCTGAGCCGACTACACCTGCTTATTCTGACACAGAAAACAATGAGACTGTGTTTGCTTGCAGGGGTTTGATGAATCAAGTTGAAGCTTTCGATGAGGATAAGAAAAAGGAGATCTTTGCTGGAGACTGGAATGTATCCCATCAAGGAGGTTTTGCCTATACTGCTTATGATATTTTAGCATGTGGCGTCAAAACGGGAAATATCAAACTCTGGATGATGCCTTATTATATCCGTTATATATTGCAGTTTGCTATTGGTCTTGCAGGTCTAATTGCAGTTGGTGGAGTTGTTTATGGTGGATACCTTTATCTCTTTGCGGGAGTCTCTGAGGATAAGGATAAAGGAAAGAAGGCTATTATGTATGGGGTGGCCGGTATGGTGATTACTATGGTGGCTTGGGCCTTTGTGAATATCGTCTTGGCTGTACTTACAAGCTAGCTTGATGGTCTTTCCATTTTAGGCGTAGAAGGTTCATGAATTTCTTTCTGAACTCTTTTTCATCAAACGTTGCTGCGTGTGCTTGGAGAGTCTTTGTTCGGAAGTTCCTTTTTGATTTTTGATATTCAAGAATGGCTTTTCGGAGACTGCCGACGTCTTGTTTATTAAAGAATATGCCGGTTTTGTCTTTGATTACTGAGTCGAGTGCTCCACCCTGATTGAAAGCGATTACAGGTCTTCCGGAGGCCATTGCTTCGAGAGGAGTTATGCCAAAATCTTCCAGTTGTGGGAAGATGAGGGCTTCACATTCACTATAAAGCTGTTGAAGATATTTTTCACTTGTGTAGCCTAGGAACTCAATATTGTCTTTGGCTTTCATTCTTAGCTCGTTTTCCATAATTCCGGTTCCTACGATTTTGAGAGGGAGGCCCATTTTGTTGAAGGTCTCTACAATAATGTCGAATCTCTTGTATGGGGTTAGTCTTCCAACTGCCAAAAAATAATTCTTATGCTTTGATGATTTGTAATTGGATGTCTTTATCATCGGATGGATGACAGAGGAATCCCTCTTATAGTATTTCTTGATTCTTTTTTGGGTGGTGGTGGAATTTGCGATAAAGTGATCTACCCTATCGGCTGATAGTCGATCCCACATTCGTATTTTGTGAATGCGTTTCTTTGCGAATCTCTTGAAAAGTGGATTCATCTTGTAATCACTAATGTAGCTGTGCCAATTATCCCAGGCGTAGCGCATGGGTGTGTGGCAATAGCAAAGATGTAGAGTCTCAGGTTTTGTAATGACTCCTTTGGCGCAGGCATGTGAGCTGGAGATTACAATGTCGTAATCGCTCAGATCAAAAAGCTCGTAAGCATAGGGCATTAGGCCAAGATAAAGTTGGTGGCGAGTTTTTGAAAACGGCAGGTTTTGAATAAACGAGGTGTGTATGAGGGCTTTCTCGAATCCAGGTAATTTGTCAGGATTGAAGATTGAGGTGTGAATCGGTGCATCCTTAAACATCTTGTGCAGTACGAGATTGACTTTTTCTGCACCTCCAGGGTTTGTCATCCAATCGAAAACGAGGGCAACTTTTGCTTCGGACAGACTCATGCAACCAATTTACCCTAAGTTTTCTTTTTAGCCAAAAGTTCTTGTATTTTGCCTTGGGTTTTTCTGAATTCATCTTGCTCCTTCTTCTGCTGAGCGACCTTTTCTGCGATCATTTTTTTGACTTTTGCAAACATTTCTTTTTCCTGAGTGTACTTTGAAAGAACGCTCTGCTGTTTTGCAGTGAGTTCGTCGTTTGATTTTATTACTGTCGAGAGGATCTTTTTGTATGGATCAGCGTTATCCATCGCGTCTAAGGCTTTAGCCTTGAAGAGTTTTACGACTGAGTTGTCAGGGTCTCTTTCGAGGAGTCTTTCACATACATGCAAGACGTCGACGTAGTTTTTTTGTTGGGTCCACATTCCGAGTAGTTCAACGACAACATCTTTGTTTTTCTTGGCTATTGTGGAAGGTCTTTTTGTTTTTGGATCAACTGCAAGGATGAGGCTTCCCGCTTTTCGACTTAGCAAAAATTTCACGTAAATAAACCCGCAGACCACGAATATTACTACTGGAAGAATTATGTTGAATTGGAGTAGGAAATTGAAGGCTGCGTGTAATCCAATTGCGATGAATAGGCCTTTTACTACTGTTTTCTGGCGGAACCCTTCTTCCAGTGGGAGTTTGAATATTTTTGATATTGCTCTTGTGGCCCAGGTTGTTCCTTCTGTGAGCTGTTTTGCTTTTGTCATGACCATCGAAAATTTGCCTATTCCGTAATAGTAGCCAAAGACTCCCGAAAAGATCATGTGTGCACACATTGTAAAGATTGACCTGAAGGCGTACATGCCAATTAATTCACCATCGGAAATGCTGGGCCAAAATTCATAGAGATAATAAATATTTTCCGTAAATGCGAATCCGAGTGCTGCAACTAGGCTGTATCTTATTGAGTGATTTACCTTTCTTATTAGAATTGTCCTATTGTCGACAGCTTTTACTACAAATAATTTGATTATTTCTTCCATTGCTCCAAATAGCACAAACATTGCAATGAACATTGCGCTTTGTGTTTGTATGTTGTCTTCGATGAATGCCGCAAGGTCAAATTGTGGAAATTTGTCCCAGACGTATTGCAGGCCGAGTAAGGCTGGTGCGGTAAAACAGCCAAGCAGAAATATTATTGCGACTGTTTTTTTGCTGTGCTCACCTTTTCTGAAGAAAATATAGATCCAGATTGCGACTGGAAGTGCCGCAAAAAATGCAGATGCTGTTAAAAGTAGTGCTGGATTATCGGATATTGCATCAAGGATATTTGAAAGCATTCTTTTTGGCTCATTATTTTGTTTTTATTTCAAGGGGTTTGACCTTAGGCAGCTGGTGCTGGTGGGTCTGCTGGTTTTTCAGGTGCAGGTGTTGCAGGTGCTTCGGCTGCGGGTGCCGCTGGGGCTGCAGGAGCTGGTGCTTCTGCGGCTGGAGCTGCGGGTGCAGCTGGCGCTTCAGGAGCTGGTGCTTCCGCTGCTGGGGCCGCTGGTGCTTCAGGCGCTGGTGCGGGTGTTTCTGCGGCTGGAGCTGCGGGTGCAGCTGGCGCTTCAGGAGCTGGTGCTTCCGCTGCTGGGGCCGCTGGTGCTTCAGGCGCTGGTGCGGGTGTTTCGGCTGCAGGTGCAGCAGGCGCTGCTGGTTCTGCAGGTGCAGGAGCTGGTGCTTCCGCTGCTGGGGCCGCTGGTGCCGCAGCTGCGTCTGCTAGTGCGGTTGCAGCACTTGAGCCTGATATATAGGTTTTTCCCTCATCCATTGTGTTAAAAGTCTTAATTAACTGGGTTAAACCAACTACTTGCAATATGTCTATAATATTTGGTTGGGCCATTGCTATCGCTATCAATCCTCCTGATTGTGTGATTTTCCCATATAAATCAGTAATATACCCTATGGATTTACTATTCATGTATTCAAGTCTTTCCATATCTATGAGTAGACTAAGATTTTTGGGTGTAGCTTCAACCAATTTATAGATCTCTTGGATCTTTTCATCGATATTGCTTTCGTCCAGTTGTCCAGCAATGTGAACAATTTTTAGAGTTTTGTCTGGACTAGTACTTGCTAAGTCTTCGACAGTTATAGTTGCTTCAGTCATATTTATGAGGGTTATTGCTGGGTTGGTACAGCTTTTATTTGAGGTTGTGCAGGAAGTGTTTCTGCTTTTCGTTCATCTTTAAGATACTTTCTTACTCGGACTCTTATTCCTCCTTCTTTTCGATCTGAGAAATCAATCTCATCTGTCCATTCTCCGATAATCTTTACGAGTCCCCTTCCTCTTATTCCTGTAAAAACATACCCTGGTTCCCTTCTTTCATCAAATAATTTTTTCAATCCAGCTGCGTTAGTTTTGTTTTTCCCTGTACCAGTGTCATCTATGAAAAGCTCAATATATTGGTCTTTTTGGTAGATAAATGTGATCCTGATGTCACTTCCAGGTGAGGAACCATATTCGATAGCGTTATTACACAATTCGTCTACTACTGATTGAAAACGGAATGCCCATTTTTCAGGGAAACTAGTGGTGTTTTTTATGAGGTTTAGAGTGAAATCTCTTATCCCAGACATAAAATATGCACTAGTGGGCATAGTGATTGTGATTTTTGTTGTTTCTGGTATTTCTTCTACTGCCATTTTTATTTTTTAGCTCTTAACATTATAACAGAATAACAGGTCTAGTTCAAGGGGTCATCCTGGATTTTGCGTGATTGTCTAATGATTTCCTTGAATATCGCTTTTTCGTAGTTGGAGTCCAGTTTCTCTAGAATCTCCTTTTCTCTACTTGGATCTATCTTTGGGAGTCCATTCTTATTCTTTATCTGTTTTATCTTGAGAACTTGGGAAGCTCTCTTCTGTAGAAGTTTTGCGATTTCACGGTCTATTTTGTCTATTTCTTGCCTGCTATACCTGATATTTTTCATTATTTGGCTTGCATTTAAGGTTTCTTTACATTAGATTAGCCTCGTTAAAATTTTATATCAAGTCTGTCTTTCAGCTTGTGTAATCCTGCCCTAGTGGTTAATGCACAAATTAATGAGAGATAGGCGTAAACCACAAGGATTATGAGTAAAGATGAGCTTGAAAAAATGTTTGAAAATGCGGTGCATATCGGGCATCGTACCCATAAGTGGGATCCACGGATGAAGAAATTTATCCATGGAGAGCGGAATGGCGTGCATATTATCAATTTGGAGCGAACGGTTGAGTATTTTCAACGGGCTATGAAGTTCTTGGCAAAATCAGTTTCTGAGGGGAAAACTGTGCTTTTTGTTAGTACTAAGCCTCAATCGATTAAGCTTCTTGAGGAGGCTGCGAGGAGTTGTAAGATGCCATATGTGGTTACTAAGTGGATTCCAGGTTTGCTAACTAATTTTTCAACGGTAAAGACTAGAATAAAGTATCTGGCAGATTTAAAGGAGCAGGAAGAAAGTGGTGAATTTGAGAAATATACAAAGAAGGAAGCTTCAAAGTTACGGAAGGTAATTGATAAGCTTCAAACTTCACTTGGGGGTGTGCAGAATATGAAATCTGTGCCTGAAGTGGTCTTTGTTGTTGATACTGTTAGAGATGCGATTGTAGTTAAGGAAGCAAGGAAATTGGGGCTTCCTGTGATTGGAATTGTTGATACTAATGCTGATCCTACTGTTGTAGATTATCCTATCCCAGGAAATGATGATGCTGTTAAAGCTTTGAATTATTTTGTTGGAGAAATTACTGAGATTGTTAAGAAGTCTAGTAAAACTGCTAAATAATGCCCGACAAACCTCCTTCAACTCCTGTACAAACCCCTCTTGAAAGTGCGAAGGCCAAAATGGCCAGCCTTTCTGGAGAAAAGCGGTGGGCGATTTCTTGTTATATTCCTATAATCAATGTTATTACTTGTGTGCTGACCTCTGTAAGAATGGTAGGTAGTCAATTTTGTATGTTCCATGCTAGGCAGGGACTTGCCCTTTTTGGGCTTTGGTTTTTGACTATTCTCATTGCTCTTGTAAGTCCAACTCTGAGTTTGATGTTATGGGGCGTTGTATTGCTTCTGCATATCACAGGTGTTGTAATAGTTATTCAAAATAAGCAGACGCAGATACCTATCTTGGGACAACTTGCCATGAAAATTCCCGAAAAGCATATTTTTACTGTTTTGACAGGAAAGACTCCGGAGGCTAAGGTTGGTGCTGATGTGCCTACTGCTGGTGCTACACCTCCTGCTGGTCAGACGCAGGCTCAGCCTGAAGGACAGACTGGAGATCAACCTGCCGCTAATCCGCCTTCTGCAGGTGAGGCTCAACCAGCACCTCCTACTCAAGATTCTGAGGAAAAAACTAATCAATAAATTATTTTCTAATTAAAAACTATGTCTGTAACTATCGATCAAATAAAAGAATTGCGTGAGTCTACTGGGGTATCCATGATGGCGTGCAAAAAAGCTTTAGATGAGGCGTCTGGGGATTTTGATAAGGCAGTGGATCTTCTCCGTCAAAAAGGTGAAGCTAAAGCCGCTGACAGGGCCGGACGTAGTACCGCCCAGGGTGCAGTTACTATCAAAGTAGAAGGTTCGAAGGCCGCTGTGGTTGAATTGCAGTGTGAGACTGATTTTGTTGCTAAAGGTGATGATTTTTTAGCCTTGGGAGAATCTTTAGCCGACAAGTTACTAAAGGGTGAGATTAATCCTGAGGATCGTGATTTACCAGAGATTAAGGAGGCAGTCTTGAAACTTGGTGAGAATGTGCAGATTGGTGATTTGCGAATTGTTGAAGGTGAGAATTTAGGTAATTATGTACATTCAAATGGAAAAATTGGTGTTGTTGTATCTCTTAAGGGTGGATCTTCAGAATTAGCTCGAGACGTGGCAATGCATGTTGCTGCCACAAATCCAAGAGTCATTTCCCCCGAAGAGGTTTCTCAGGACCTTGTTGACAAGGAAAAGGAGATTTGGACTGAGCAACTGAAAAACGAAGGGAAACCCGAGGAAATCATTGGTAAGATTATGATTGGGAAAGAGCAAAAATTCCGAGGTGAAAATGCACTTCTGAAACAACCATTTGTAAAAGATCCAGATAAAAAGATTGAGCAACTCTTGAAGGAGTCAGATGCCTTAGTAGAAGAGTTTGTAAGATTTGCACTTTAGTGGCATAATCATTGTCCAATAAGTGATATATGCCAGATTTTGATAAAATTGAGGAAGCTGTGCTGTCCATTCAGAATGGAGAAATGGTCGTTGTTCTTGATGATGAGGACAGGGAGAATGAGGGTGATTTGGTTATGGCAGCGTCTAAGGTTTCTGCTGATGCCATTAATTTTATGGCTAAGAAAGGCCGTGGATTGATATGTGTACCCGTTGATAGTGATATTGCTCAGAGACTCCAATTTAATCCTATGGTCTCGGACAATAAGGAGTCTAAGCAATGCAGTTTTACTATTTCAGTTGATTTGAAGATTGGCACGAGTACAGGTATATCTGCTTCTGATAGAGCTAAAACTGTAGCTGCAATAGCTGACTATCACTCACTCCCAGATGATTTTGTTAGACCTGGTCATGTTTTTCCTCTGAGAGCTAGAAAAGGAGGAGTTTTAGTTAGGGCAGGTCATACCGAAGCTGCTGTTGATTTGGCTAGGATGGCTGGTTTGGTACCTGCAGCTGTTATTTGTGAGATTGCCTCAGAAGACGGTGAAATGATGAGAAAGGATGGGCTTCTTTCTTTTGCTAGGAAAAATGCCTTGAAGATTATTACTATAAAGGATCTTATTGAGTACCGGTCAAAGAGTGAGAAGCTGGTTAGATTAGTTGCTGAAACTGTCTTGCCTACTGACTATGGTGACTTTGATATGCGTGTTTATAAGACAGCTATTGACAACAGTAATCATGTTTCTCTCTCTATGGGAAAATGGAAGAAAGGCGATAATGTCCTTGTTAGGGTTCAAAGTGAGTGTTTGACGGGAGAGGTATTTAGATCTCAGAAATGTGATTGTCGAGTTCAGTTGGATTCTGCTCTTGAAAAAATCTCAAATGAAGGGAAGGGTATCCTTTTGTATATGAGACAAGAAGGTCGCGGCATTGGCTTGGTTAACAAGATAAAGGCATATGATCTCCAATCCAAGGGTCTTGATACTGTTGAGGCTAATGAGAAATTGGGTTTTGCCTCTGATCTTAGACAATATGGGATAGGTGCACAGATTTTGGTTGATTTGGGCCTCAAGAATATTCGTTTGATGACCAACAATCCTACAAAAGTAGTAGGGCTTGAAGGTTATGGTTTGGAAATAGTTGAGCGAGTTCCACTGGAGCTTCCTCCAAATGATAGAAATCGTGGCTACTTAAAGACAAAAAAAGAAAAGATGGGACATATTTTGAAGCACGTTTAACCTTGCATAAATTTTGCGTTTGTGATAGAAATGTTGCCTAATAAGCTAATTTTGTATGCAAGAAGAGTTTATGAGGAGGGCACTTGCTCTCGCAAAGAAAGGAATTGGACTTACAGCTCCTAACCCATGTGTTGGTGCGGTGATTGTAAAGGGTGGCGAAATCATTGCTGAGGCATTTCATAAGAAGGCAGGGGCCGATCATGCTGAGGTTTTGGCAATAAAGGAGGTGATGAGGAAGTCTGGTATTAAAACTGTTGATCTAGAGCCGGCGCTTTTCCATAATGCTGTATTGTATGTGACTCTTGAGCCGTGTTCTCATAATGGCAAAACTCCACCTTGTGCAAAGGCAATAGCGGCTGCAGGTTTTAAAAAGGTTTGTATTGGGATGAAGGATCCATTCAAGAAGGTTAACGGTAAGGGAATTAAATATTTGAGGGATCATGGTGTGGATGTTGAGCTTTGTAAAACTGGAAGTGCTCTGGCCGATGAAATTCGCTCTATTAATCAACCATTTATAAAATGGGCTCAGTCTGGTCTCCCCTATTTAACTATGAAGGCTGGGATGAGCTTGGATGGGAAGATTGCGACCTCCTTAGGCGAGTCTAAATGGATTACTTCTGAGTTATCTCGTAAACATGCGCGGTTGGAGCGTAGTAAGTGTGACGCTGTGCTTGTTGGAGCAGGAACTGTGAGAGCTGATGATCCTGA
The DNA here is from genome assembly GCA_964499425.1 of uncultured Candidatus Peribacteria bacterium. Classification (GTDB taxonomy): domain Bacteria; phylum Patescibacteriota; class Gracilibacteria; order UBA1369; family LOWO2-01-FULL-3; genus JAQBYK01. Next base: position 42,377 of record CAZCLD010000005.1, read on the forward strand.
GCTTAATGCTCATGGGAAATTTAGGAATAAGGATTTGGTTAGGATTGTATTGGACTCTAAGTTGAGTTTACCCCTAGCTAAACGTATTTTTAGAGATGAAAATGTAATCGTTTTTTATACTGATGATGCTTCTAAGAGGAATATTGATAAGTTTAAGAATGCAGGGGTTGATATTAGGAAAACGACTGCTGACCCGGCTGGTTTAAAGAGAATCTTTAGGTTTTTGGCTAAGAGAGATTTCCAAAATATCTATATTGAGGGTGGGAGTGAGGTACATGGTAGAATTTTTGATATTGCTACCAAGAATAGAAGTATTCTGGATAAGGTTTTATTTTATGTCGCTCCAAAATTGATTGGTGGTGATAAATCTCTCTCTGTTATTGGTGGTGAAGGTGTGAGTAAACTCTCTAAAGCACTGGATTTTGAGAAATTTGAGTTGGAAAGTCTAGGTGAGGATATCAAGTTGGAAGGAAAATTGAATACCTATTGATAAAGCTCAAGGAATAGGATATCTCCTCCGGCGTCTTTAAAGGCGTTTTCAAATATATCTGTATCATAGCTGAAATCAGCTCCCCTCATGGTTCCGTTGTCATTTGTTATAATTCGATCTTCGGTGTAACCAATAACTGTTAACATATGATAACCGGGATATGGGTAGTATGGATTATTCAGTATGTCCCCGGTTATTGGGACTATTACTGGGTGATTATTTCCTATCACTTCTTTTATATCTTGAATATTTGCATTGTTTACAATTTTGATTTCGCTATTCCTTAAGTGGTAATAGCCCATTATGAATTTTTTCAATTCTTCTGCATATAGATCGTGGTGATCTCCCATGTTTTCATTTTGCCAATCTATCATATCTAAAATGATATCATTGGCTTCTTCTTTGCTTACTGTTATACCTTTTTCATAATTTATGGCCTGCAGTAGAGCGGCTTCCTCGCAGCTTTCTTCATGGAAAACCCAATTTTCCTCGGTTTCAAGTGGGGCTTGGGTAATAAACTGTACATTGAGATAATCTTCTGGAGCTAACTGATCACCAGTATTTTCGGACTTATCAATGTTTTTTATTTTCTCCATTGTGGCTGCGTTCTGTCTTTCAATTTTTTGTCTGTAAAGATAGCTTTTGACTTTTGGAGTTGCATAAAGAGCTCCAGATAGAAGAACAATAATTGCCACGAGTAGAGCTAGGACTTTCTTACTTCTCATAGGTATTTTTTTTGAAAACACGATGTAGGATGTATTTTATGCTGCCTAATTCTGAGGACTTAAGCAGGAATGCTATGATAAAGAAGGTTGCTGCACCAATTACTATTCTAAGGAGGTGAGATAATTTGACTGCCATGATTCCTTCCATGGACTGGCTAAGTATTATAACAATCGCCATTATTCCGCTTGCAACTATGGTTTTTGATAAGCTTACTAGGAAACTTTTAAAGGAGAATCCTCTGAGGTGTTTTCTGAGGAAGAAGATCATTATTGAAACATAGAATATAAACCCGATACCAAATCCTATTGAGAACCATTGGATGCCTAGCTTTGGCGCTACAAAGATTGTGATTAGTCCGATAATCACCATTCCTCCTACATTAATTAACATGGGGGTTAGAGTATTTTGAAGTGCATAAAACCCTCTGGCAAGAATGTGTGCAAGGCTTTCGAATGGTATTGATATGGCGAAAAAGAATAATACCAATGAGGTAAGCTCGATTGATTTTTCGTCAAAGACTCCCCCACTTAGTATAAGCTCTACTAACGGTGTAGATAATGTCATAACACCTACAGCTGCTGGGATTGTGAAGAAGAGAATTCTTTGCA